>DATCMG010000337.1:0-16102 GCA_036563555.1 Roseomonas sp.
CGCCTCGCCCGCGCCTTCCTCGGCACCTCCAACGACCGCGCCCTCAAGGCGTACCGGTCGCGCGTGCCGGCCATCAACGCGCTGGAACCCCAGATGGCCGCCCTCTCCGACGAGGCGCTGAAGGCCAAGACCCCGGAGTTCCGCGAACGCCTCGCCCGCGGCGAGGCGCTGGACAGCCTGCTGCCCGAGGCCTTCGCGGTATGCCGGGAGGCATCGAAGCGCGTGCTCGGCATGCGGCACTTCGATGTGCAGCTCATCGGCGGCATGGTGCTGCATGAGGGCCGCATCGCCGAGATGAAGACCGGCGAGGGCAAGACCCTCGTCGCCACCCTGCCTGTCTACCTCAATGGCCTGACGGGCCAGGGCGTGCATGTGGTGACGGTGAACGACTACCTCGCCTCGCGTGATGCCGAGGAGATGGGCCGGCTCTACAACTGGCTCGGCCTGACGGTGGACACCATCGTCTATGGCAAGACCGACGGGCAGCGCCGTGAGGCCTATGGCTCCGACATCACCTACGGCACGAACAACGAGTTCGGCTTCGACTACCTGCGCGACAACATGAAGTACCGGCTGGACGAGATGGTCCAGCGCCCCTTCGCCTACGCCATCGTGGACGAGGTGGACTCCATCCTGGTGGACGAGGCGCGCACGCCTCTCATCATCTCCGGCCCGACCGACGACACCTCCGAGCTCTACAACCGCGTCAACGCCGTGGTGCGCGAGATCGCGAAGACCCCGGAGAATTTCGACAAGGACGAGAAGAACAAGACCGTTTCCCTGACCGAGGTGGGGAATGAGGCGGTCTCGGCGGCGCTGACCGAGGTGGGGCTGCTGGAGGAAGGCGACCTTTACGACTTCCACAATGTCACCCTGGTCCACCATGTGAACCAGAGCCTGCGCGCGCACGCCCTGTTCACGCGCGATGTGGACTACATCGTCAGCCGCGAGAACAAGCTGGTCATCATCGACGAGTTCACCGGCCGCATGATGGAGGGCCGCCGCTATTCCGACGGGCTGCACCAGGCGCTTGAGGCGAAGGAAGGCGTCGAGGTCCAGCCCGAGAACCAGACGCTGGCCTCCATCACCTTCCAGAACTACTTCCGCCTTTATCCCAAGCTGGCCGGCATGACCGGCACGGCCGCGACCGAGGCCGACGAGTTCGCGGAGATCTACAAGCTGGAGGTGGTGGAGATCCCGACCAACCTCCCGGTTACGCGCATCGATTCCGATGACGAGGTCTATCGCACCGCCGCCGAGAAGTATGAGGCGGTGGCGAATCTCGTGCAGGAGGCGCGCGAGCGCGGCCAGCCCTGCCTCGTGGGCACGACCAGCATCGAGAAGTCGGAGCTGATCTCTTCCCTGCTGCAGAAGAAGGGCGTGCCGCACCAGGTGCTGAACGCCCGTTACCACGAGCAGGAAGCGGCCATCATTTCCCAGGCCGGCCGCCCCGGCGCGGTGACGATCGCGACCAACATGGCTGGCCGCGGCACCGACATCAAACTCGGCGGCAATGCCGAGATGCTGGCCCGCGCCACCTTCCCCGGCGAGCCCGCGGGCCTCGAGTTCGAGGCGCGGCTGGCGGAGATCCGGCGCGAGGTGGAGAGCAGCGCGGCGAAGGTGAAGGCCGCCGGCGGCCTCTTCGTCATCGGCACGGAGCGGCATGAGAGCCGCCGCATCGACAACCAGCTCCGTGGCCGGTCCGGCCGCCAGGGCGATCCGGGCGCCAGCCGCTTCTTCCTGAGCCTGGAAGACGACCTGATGCGCATCTTCGGTAGCGACCGCATGGGCGGGATGCTGCAGAAGCTTGGCCTGAAGGAAGGGGAGGCGATCGTCCACCCCTGGATCAACAAGGCGCTGGAGAAGGCGCAGAAGAAGGTCGAGGCGCGCAACTTCGACACGCGCAAGAACCTGCTGAAATACGACGACGTGATGAACGACCAACGCAAGGAGGTTTACGCCCAGCGCAAGTCGTTCATGCAGGCGGCGGACGTGCAGGAGACGGTCGCGGAGATGCGCCGCGAGGTGATCGACGACATGGTCGCCGCCGCCATCCCCGAGAACGCCTATCCCGAGCAGTGGGACCTTGAGGGCCTGCAGTCCCGCGTACTCGAAATCCTCGGCCTGGACCTGCCCGTGATGGATTGGGGCCGCGAGGAGGGGATCGACGAGACCCAGATCCGCGAGCGCCTCCTGGAGGCTGCCGACACCTCCTATGCCGCCCGCGCCGCCAATATCGGCATCGAGCGGATGCGGGAGGTGGAGAAGTCCCTCCTCCTCATGGTCTTCGACAAGGTGTGGAAAGACCATCTCCTCTCGCTCGACCATCTGCGCCAGGGCATCGGCCTGCGCGCCTATGGCCAGCGCGACCCGCTGAACGAGTACAAGTCCGAGGCGTTCAACCTGTTCAACGCCATGCTGGGCGAGATGCGCGAGGAGACGACGCGCTGGCTGATGCAGGTGAGCCTGACACCGGACGCACCGCTGCCCAGCCCGGAACCGATCAGCGTGATGGATGCCCGGCACCCGGCCCCTGATTCCGGTGATCCGCTGCTGGGCTATGATGCGGCCGTCGGGGAATACGGCACGGCGGCTCCGCTGGCGGCTGCCCGGGCGGCGGAGGGGGTGGATCCGAACGACCCTTCCACCTGGGACCGCACGCCGCGCAACGCGCCCTGCCCCTGCGGCTCCGGGAAGAAGTACAAGCACTGCCACGGGCGGGGTTAGCCCCCGCCCAGGGCACGATCTTCTCGCGACGGTGGTGACCGAAGCCCCCCATGGGCGAAGGTGTTTGACGCCCCAGGAAGCTCCGGGCATCAATCCCCGGCAACATTCGGATGCCCATGACCAAAGCCAGGATTGAGATCGAAGCGTCTCCGGAAGAAACGAAAGGTCACCTTTCCCTGGCACTGGCGGTACGGGCCCCAGCCGAATGGGCCGACCGGCATGTCTCGCTACGGCTGGGCGATCGCGAGCTGGTCTATATGCCGCTGGCCAATGGCACGCGGGCGCGCGTGATGCTGAACCTGCTGGATTTCCGGACGCGGGAGGATTACGCGCTCCATATCTGCGACACGGACGGCAGCGACATAGCCGCCGAAGCGGATTGGCTGCTCCATGGAGACTTCTTCGACGCGCTCCGCGTCTCGCCCGACGATTTCCTGGACAAGGTTCAGTTGCACCACTCGCGTTTCCGCTCACGGCAGTTGCTGGAGCTGGCGGCGCATGCCTTCTACCTGAACCATCCGGAATCCGAGTTCGTGCTCCGGGCGGCGGCGCTGACCATCCTCAGCCACCGCTACCTGGAGAAGCCTGCCGACTCACTCTCGCCCGATGAGGCCGAACGGGTGGCCTGGCTTCTCGCCGAGGCAGGTCCTGTGACGGCCGAGGGCGCGGCCCTCGTCAAGGCCGCGGAGGAGGCGGGCACGAAGGTCGATTGGCGCCATGTCCGTTGGACCGTGTCGCTGGCCACCGTCGCCGCCCATCTTTCGCTCTATGACGAATCCTACGAGCAGGCCCTCTCCTTCTTCGAACTGGCGACGCGCCACACCCATCTGGTGCATCATGCCAAGGTCTCGGCCCTGAACCTCGTCATCTGCGCCTTCGCCGAAGGGGTGCTGGCGCATATGCTGGGGCACCCGGAACACGCGAAGGCGGCGCTGACCCGCGGCGTGGAGGCGGTGAAGCCGATCGTGCAGACCCAGAACCTGATGGAGAATGTCTGGGTGCTGGGCGATCTGCAGAACGTGCTGCGGGCCTCCCGCCAGTGCTACATCGCGCTGCTGCGCCTGGGCCTGATGGAGGTGCGTGTTTCGCCTCCCGTCATCGACGACAGCATACAGATCAACGTCAGCGAAGTACGCAGCCCGCTGCAGAATATCCTGCTCTCCGAGCGCGCGCCCTTCCTGGCGGCGCATCTCGCGCGGCACGGAGCCCATTGAAGCACTGTCCTGGAAGCGGCGGCCCGGGCGCGACGCTTCATCGGGACGGCCTTCACATGAGCTTCGGATAGGTGCCGGGATCGAAGAAGGACGCTCCGGCGACATAGCGCCGCCGGTCCGACATGTCGGGCGGCGCGCCAGCCTCCGAGGCGCCGTCGAAGGTGAGCTCCAGTTGCACGCCGGATGGGTCGTAGACGAAGAGCTGCCATAGGCTGGTGCCAGGCACCAGGAACTCCCGCCAATCCAGCCCAGCCTGTTGGAAACGGGCGATGAAGCCGTGATAGCCACGACAGGCCAGGGAGATGTGGTCGATGGCTGCGGTGCCCTGGGGCGCCAGGCCCTCGGGCCCCAGCGCCGGGCCGCCGGCATAGATATGCATCAGCGCCGGCCCGCCCGGTAGCGGCACGGCCAGCCAGGCACCGGGATAGCCGAAATTCGGGCGATGGGCCTCGGTCAGCCCCATCACTCCCTTGTAGAAGCCGAGAGTGGCAGCGAGGTCGCTCGTCTTGATTGCAACGTGGAAAAGACCGGCGACGAGCGGCGTATCCTGTGATTCGGGCATTCCGGGCGGCCTCCCTGGAGACCTCCGTCCCCATATGATTCATGTGCCGGATTCTTCCGGCCTTGGCGCCAGGCTGCGCCCGTTTCCTGGTCACGCCTAGCCCGGGTTGGCGCGATCCTGGGCAGGCGCCGGGGCGTCAGCCCTCCCCTGCAACGGCCCGCCGGTTGCTTATCAGGCCGTTGCCTGATGGTAATCTCGCCACCCGCTCCCCACCCTGATCCAGGGCGCCGGGGCGGGCCCGAACGCGTAGAGGATGAAGACCGTGCTCCGTAGAACCAGCCTCCGCCTCGCGGCCCTTGCCGCGCTTGCCCTGCCATCCATGGCCGCCGCGCAGGAAGCGCCCTGGCCCAATCGGCCCATCACCATCATGGGGGGCTTTCCCAACGGCGCCGGCACCGACATCTATGCCCGCAAGCTGGCCGAGCCGCTGTCGCGCGCCCTCGGCGTGCCTGTGGTGGTGGACAACCGCACGGGCGCGGGCGGCAACATCGCCTCCGAATATGTCGCGCGGGCCCGGCCGGACGGCTACACCTTCCTCCTGGCCACTGCCGGCACGCATGCGATCAACGCGACGCTCTACAGCAGCCTGCCCTTCGACCCGCTGCGCGACGTGACACATGTGGCGCTGCTGGGCGACGTGCCGAACGTGCTGCTGGTCAGTCCGCAGCATTCCCCGAACATCCGGACCTGCGCGGATCTGATCGCGGCGGCCAAGGCCCGCCCGGGGGTGCTCAACTACGCCTCGACAGGCAATGGCGCCTCGACCCATCTCGCCGGGGTGCAGCTCGCCCTGGCGGCGGGCATCGACGTGCTGCATGTGCCCTATCGCGGTCAGGGGCCCGCCATGCTCTCCCTGCTGGGTGGGGAGACGACCTTCTTCTTCAACCAGAGCGGCCCGAGCATCGGCCCCGCGCGCCAGGGCCAGGTGCGCGCCCTTGCCGTCAGCACGCGCCAGCGTCTCGGCGCGCTGCCCGACGTGCCGACGGCCGAGGAGGCCTGCAACCTGCCCGGCTTCGAGAGCACAACCTGGTACGGCCTGCTCGCCCCGCCCCACCTGCCCGCCGCGATCCAGAACCGCATGGCGCAGGAGGTGGCGCGCATCATCGCCGAGCCTGAATTCGTGGCCTGGTTGACCGAGAACCAGGGCATCTCGCCCCCTGCCGATCCGGGCCCGGAGGCCTTCCGCCGGGTGCATGAGCGGGACATCGCCCGCTGGGCCGATACCGTTCGCCGATCCGGCGCCAGGGTGGACTGACGGCCACAGGCTCGCCACCACGGGGGTGGCGAGCCTGCCTGGACTCAGCTCACCTTCACTCAGCTTGCCTTCAGGCCGAGGCGGCGGATCATAGCGCCGTCCTCCTCATACTGTTTGCGCGCGGCCGCCGTGTATTCGGCGCTGCCGAGGAAGGCCGGCGCCATGTCGAAGCGCTCCAGCACCGCCATATGCGCGGGATCCCGCGATGCCTCGCGGAAGGCTTCCTCCAGCACGCGCACCACGGCGGGATCCATTCCCGCGGGCCCGGCGATGCCGTAGGGGGAGGTGGAGACAATATCGATCCCCAGCTCCTTCAGCGTCGGCGCATCGGGGAAGCGCTTCGCGCGCTCCGCGCCCCAGGTGCAGAGAAGCCGCAGCTGGCCCGCCGCCACCAGCTCCGACCAGCCGCTCGTCTCGGCCGAAACCTGGGTCGTACCGGCAAGGGTGGATTGCAGGTTCTCGGAGGCGCTGCGATAGGGCACCTGCACCCATTCGATCCCCTGCGCTGCCGCGACCTGCTCCATGGTGATGTGCAGCGAGGTGCCCGAGCCCGGCGTGCCATAGGTGATCTTGCCCGGATTGGCCTTCGCATAGGCCAGCAGCTCCTGGAATGTCCGCCAGGGTGCATCCGCCTTCACCACGACGCCGAAGAGATAACCGGTGATCTGCGCGATGTAGGTGAAGTCCTTCATCGGATCGAAGGGCGGCCGCGCCACCATCTGCGGGTAGCGGAAGACCGAGATCGGGATCTGTGAGAGCGTGTAGCCATCCGGCCGCGTGCCGCTGGCGAGAAGCTGCGCGCCGAGGATGCCGCCGGCGCCGGAGCGGTTCTCGATCACCACCGGCTGACCCACCCGCTTCGACACCGCCTCGCCCAGCGCCCGCATCAGGATGTCGGTCGATCCGCCTGCCCCCCAGGGCACGATGAGCCGGATCGGCCGGTCGGGAAAGCGCCCCTGGGCGAGTGCCGGGCCCGCCAGGGCGGCGCCCAGGCCGAGCCCGAGGGTGCCGCGGCGGCCGATGGGGGTCATGGTCATCAATCGTCTCCTCATATCGCGGCCATTCGGCCTGTCCTGATGCACGCGATCGCCGGGTGGCAGCGTCAAACCTCTTCCACCAGCCCACCGGCATCCATAACGGCGCGCAAATGGTGGTCGGTGTCACCGAACAGCACCTCATTCGCGGTCAGGCGCTTGAAGTAGTGCCCGGCCTTGTACTCCCAGGTCATGGCGATGCCGCCATGCAACTGCACGGCCTCCTGCCCGACGAGGCGCCCGGAACGGTTCACCTGGGCCTTGGCGGCGGCGATGGCCGGCCGGCGCTCCCGGATATCGGGCTCCTCCGCCATCATCGCGGCATACATCGCCATGGAGCGCGCCTGCTCCACCGCCACCAGCATATCCGCCGCGCGGTGCTGCAGCGCCTGGAAGGTGCCGATCGCGACGCCGAATTGCTGGCGCGTCTTGAGATAATCGACGGTGACGCGCTGCAGCTCCTCCATCGCGCCCAGGCTGTCCGCGCAAAGGGCGGCGAGCGCCACATCCACCACATGCCCGGCCAGCTTTAGGCCGCCATCCACCTCACCCAGCACGCGATCTGCGGGCACACGAACGCCGTCCAGCGAGATTTCCGCCACACGCCCGCCATCCTGCGAATCCATGCCACGGCGCGAAACCCCCGGCGCCTCGGCATCCACCAGGAACAGGGTCACGCCCTGCTCATCGCGCCGCGAGCCCGCGGTACGGGCCGTGACCACCAGCAGCCCGGCCTCGTCGCCGCCCAGCACCACGCCCTTGCGGCCATCCAGCACGTAATCGCTGCCGTCGCGCCGCGCCGAGGTGGCAACGTCATGCAGGTCGTAGCGCGACTGGCGCTCGAGCTGCGCGAAGGCGAGCTTGAGCGAACCATCCGCAATCTGCGGGATGAACTCGGCCCGCTGCGCCTCGGTGCCGCCCAGCCGCAGAAAGCCACCGCCGAGCACCACCGTGGAAAGATAGGGCGCCGTGATCAGCCCGCGCCCGATCGCCTCCATGACGATCATCGTCTCCACCGGCCCGCCGCCGATGCCGCCATCCTCCTCCGGGAAGGGCAGCGCCAGCAGGCCGAGTTCGGCGAAGCCGCTCCACAGCGCCGCGCCATCCGGCGCCGCGCCATGGGCGCCCGGATCGCGCGCATGGTCCGCCGCGAAGCGGTCGATGCTTTCCTTGAGGAGCCGCTGCTCCTCCGTCAGGTCGAAATCCACGCTTTTCCCCTCAGAGGCCCAGGAAGGCCTTCGCGATGATGTTGCGCTGGATCTCGTTGGAGCCGCCGTAAATCGAGACCTTGCGGTAGTTGAAATAGAGCGGCGCGGCGGCATCCGCCCAGTCCGGCGAGACCGCCGGTTCGTTCCAGCCCTCGGGCTTGTCATGCTCCGGCGCCGGCAGGGCATAGGGGCCCGCGACCTCCAGCAGCAACTCGGTCGTGGCCTGCTGCAACTCCGAACCCTTGATCTTCAGGATGGAGGAGGCCGGGTCGGGCTTGTCCGCATCCCGGTGCCGCTGGTTGGCCACCACGCGCATCTGCGTGATCTCCAACGCCTTCAGCCCAACCTCGATCTCCGCCACGCGGCGGCGGAAATCGGTGTCGTCCCACAGGGTGCCCCCGCCTGCCTCGGTCTCGCGCGCCAGCCGCTTCGCGCGGGCCAGGCGCTGCTTGGAAAGCCCGATGCGCGCGATGCCCGTGCGCTCATTGGCCAGCAGGAACTTCGCGTAGTCCCAGCCCTTGTTCTCCTCGCCGACCAGGTTTTCGGCAGGAACCTCCACCTCGTCGAAGAAGACCTCGTTCACCTCATGCGCGCCGTCGATGGTGATGACGGGGCGCACGGTGATGCCCGGTGTCTTCATGTCGATCAGCAGGAAGGAAATGCCGCGCTGCTTCTTCGCCTCGCGATCCGTGCGGACCAGGCAGAAGATCCAGTCGGCATGCTGGCCGAGCGTCGTCCAGGCCTTCTGGCCGGAGACGACATACTTCCCGTCCCGCTTCTCCGCCCGCGTCTTGAGAGAGGCGAGGTCGGAGCCAGCGCCGGGCTCCGAGAAGCCCTGGCACCACCAGATGTCCAGATTGGCCGTCGCGGGCAGGAACTTGCGCTTCTGCTCCTCCGAGCCGAAGGCGGCGATGACGGGGCCGACCATGAACACGTTGAACTGCAGCGGCAGCGGCACGGCGGCGCGTTGCAATTCCTCGGTGAAGATGTAGCGCTGGACAGGGGTCCAGTCCTTGCCCCCCCATTGCACCGGCCAGTTGGGCGTCGCCAGCCCCGCCGCGTTCAGGATGCGCTGGGAGGTGATGATGTCCTCCTTGTCGAGGTGCCGTCCTTCCGCGACCTTCTGGCGGATCTCGGCGGGCACCTTCTCCCGGAAGAAGCGGCGGAGATCGTCGCGGAAGGCGATCTCCTCGGGCGTGAAGCGCAGATCCATTGGCGCGGCCTCCTCAGGCGATCTCGATCAGGCCGGCGGCACCCTGGCCGCCCGCGACGCACATCGTCACGACAGCATATTTGGCCCCGCGGCGCCGCCCTTCCAGCAGGGCGTGGCCGACCAGCCGCGCGCCGCTCATGCCGAACGGGTGGCCGATGGAGATGGCTCCACCATTGACGTTCACCTTCTCCGGATCAATGCCGAGCTTGTCCCGGCAATAGATGGACTGGGAGGCGAAGGCCTCGTTCAGCTCCCACAGGTCGATATCGTCCATCGTCAGCCCGTGGCGAGCCAGCAGCCGCGGCACGGCGAAGACGGGGCCGATGCCCATCTCCTCCGGCTCGCAGCCCGCGGTGGCCAGGCCGCGGAAGATGCCGAGCGGGGTAAGGCCGCGCCGTGCGGCCTCCTCGGCCGACATCAGCACGCTGGCGCTGGCGCCGTCGGAGAGCTGGCTGGCATTGCCGGCGGTGACGAACTTGCCCTCCTTCACCGGCTTCAGCTTCGACAGGCCCTCGATGGAGGTGTCGGGCCGGTTGCCCTCATCCTTGGAGAGCGTGATCTCCTCGCGCCGCGTCTCGCCCGTCGCCTTGTCCGTGACATTCATCACGCTGGTGATCGGCACGATCTCGTCGTCGAAGCGGCGGGCCTGCTGGGCGGCGGCGGTGCGGCGCTGGCTTTCCAGGGCGAACTCGTCCTGCGACTGGCGGGAAATGCCGTAGCGCTCCGCCACCAGATCGGCGGTGTCGATCATGGTGTCGTAGATGCTGGGCTTGTTCGCTTCCAGCCAGGCGTTCCGGTAGTGGTTCCGGTTGACGGTGGGCTGCACGAGACTGATGGACTCGACGCCACCCGCCACCGCGACCGGCACCTTGTCCACGATGATGCGCTTGGCCGCCGCGGCGATCGCCTCCAGTCCCGAGGCGCAGAAGCGGCTGACGGTCTGGCCGGAGGAGGTGACGGGAATCCCGGCACGCAGCGCGGCATGGCGCGCGACATTGCCGCCCGTGGCACCCTCGGGATAGCCGCAGCCGAGAATTACCTCCTCGACCGCTTCCTTCTCCAGCCCCACGCGCTGCATCGCCGCGCCGATGGCATGCGCCGCCATGTCGGCGCCATGGGTGGCGTTGAGGGCACCGCGATGCGCCCTGCCAATCGGCGTGCGGGCGGTGGAGACGATGACGGCATCACTCATCGGGCGGAACCCTCCTGGATGGTCGCGGCGCGGGCGTGTTCCTCGGCGACCAATGTGCTGGCCAGCAGCTTGCCGGCGGGGGAACGGGGCAGGGATTCGCGCAATTCCAGCGCGGCTGGTATCTCGTGACGCCCCACGCGGTCACGCAGGAAAGCCTTCAGCGCATCGAGCGTCAGCTCGGGGGCGCCGGGGCGCAAGGTGACGAAAGCCTTGGCGGACTGGCCGCGATAGGCGTCGGGAATGCCGATCACGATCACCTCGGCCACGTCCGGATGCTCATAGATCGCGCTCTCGATCGCCGCCGGATACACGTTGAAGCCGCCGGAGATGATCATGTTCTTCCGCCGGTCCATGAGGAAGAACATACCGTCTTCCTCCATGCGGCCGATATCGCCGGTGAGGAACCAGCCATCGTGGAAGGCGGCCTTTGTCTCGGCGGGCTGCTTCCAGTAGCCGGCGAAGATGCTGGGACCGCGGATTGCGATCTCCCCCACCTCGCCCGGAGCCAAGGCCCGCGCCGGATCGTCCAGCGAGACGATGCGCAGATCCACACCGGGCAAGGGCAGGCCGATGATGCCGGGTCGCGGCAACGCCGCAGCAGGCACGCGCGTGCCGGCGGGGCCGGTCTCCGTCATGCCCCAGCCGATGCGCAGGCGCTGGCCGAGCAGGGTTTCCACCCGCGCCGCCACGTCGAAGGGCAGCGGCGCACCGCCGGAGATGCAGGCGCGCAGCGAGGACAGGTCATGCCCGGCGGCACCGGGATGGTTCAGCAGCGCGATCCAGATGGTCGGAACACCCGAGAGGATAGTGACCCGCCGCGTCTCGATGTCGCGCAGCGTCGCCTCGGCGTCGAAGCGCGGGCGCAGGAGGATTTCGTTGCCATCGGCCAGATGCCGGAGCAGCACGGTGGTCAGGGCATAGATGTGGAAAAGCGGCAGCACGGCGAGCACACGCTGCTCGCCCGCTTCCAACACGCCACCATCATGCCATTGGCGGTAGATGCTGACAGCGGCTGTCAGATTGCCATGGGTCAGCATGGCACCCTTGGGCATGCCGGTGGTGCCGCCCGTATATTGCAGCAGCGCGACATCCTGCGGAGAGACCTCTGGCCAGACCAGCGGGGGTTCGTCCGTGAGGGTGGAGAGCGACTGGATTCGCGGATCCCCCTCCCCTACCTCGCCTCTCCAGGCGGCGTCCTCGCCCAGCAGCACCCGATCAACCGCGCCGGTTTCGATCAGCTCCAGCGCGTTGGGCAGCAGCCCTGGCAGGTCCGTGGTGATCACCAGCCGCGCGCCACTGTCGGAAAGCTTGTGGTGCAGCACCCGTTTCGCATCCAGCGGGCTGAGATGGACCACCCGCGCACCGATCCGCGCCAGGGCCAGGAAGCAGACGGGATGCCAGGGCGTGTTGGGCAGGAGCAACCCGACCGCCTCGCCGCGCGCCACGCCCAGATGCAGCAAGCCCGCGGCGATCCGGTCCACCGTCGCGCCCAGCTCCGTATAGGTGATCAGGCGCCCACGATATTCTAGCGCCGGGCGGTCGGACCAGCGCGCGACCGCCTGATCCAGCAGTCTGCCGAGGGTGCCGATTTCCAGCGGCGCGTCCCAATGGCAGCCCGCCGGGTAGGATGCCGTCCAGGGGCGGGGCAACGCCACCGCGCCCGAATCGCTCCCATCCATCGGTGCCGCCGCAACCGGCCGCATATCGTCTCTCCCCGCCGGCATGTGCTTGCGTCAAATTCCACAATGCGGAATTATGTTCTGCCGTATTGCCCTTGATATCGGACAGGGGCGGCGGGCGGTCAAGCCAGCCTCGACGGGGGAGAGAATGCGCAAGCGCGCCATGACGCCACCGACCGCGGAAGTGGGAGAGGATCGCCAGTTCGTGGCGGCGATCGCGCGCGGTTTCGATATCCTGCATGCCTTCCGGGCCGAGGACCCGATCCTGGGCAACCAGGAACTGGCCGAGCGCACCGGCCTGCCGCGCGCCACGGTGTCACGCCTGACCCATACGCTGACGCGGCTGGGCTACCTCACCTATCTCCCCCGCTTCGCGAAGTATCAGCTTGGGCTCGGGGCGGTGCCGCTGGGGCAACTCGCCCTGGCCAATATGGGCATACGCCGGATGGCGGCGCCGCTGATGCGCCAGCTTGCGGAGGAGACGAACGCCTCCGTGTCGCTCGGCAAGCGGGACGGGTTGTCCATGCTCTATGTCGAGCATGTCTCGCCGCGCACCGCGGTTGCCTTGCAGCTTGAGATCGGCTCGCGCGTGCCGCTCGGCGTGACGGCGATAGGCCGGGCCTATTACGCCGCGTCCACGGAAGCTGAGCGCGCTTCGATTGAAGCCGAGCTGTCCGCGCGCTGCCCGCAGGACTGGCCACGCATCCAGGCCGGCCTGCACGAGGCGGCCGCCATGCATGTCTCACTCGGCTTCACCCTATCGCCCGGCGACTGGAACCCGACCGTCCACGCCGCCGGTGCGGCCGCCCTGCTGCCGGGCGGCGACGTGGTCGCGCTGAACTGCGGAGCCCCGGCCTTCATGCTCGACCGGGAACGGCTGATGCAGGAAATCGGGCCGCGGCTGAGCGCGGTGGCACGCCGCATCGAATCCCTGGCCGGCGGCCCCGGTTCCATGACCGGCGCCCCCGGCCGCAGGGCCTGATCAGGCGCCCGGTGGCCGCCGCCCGGCCCAGGGCCGCGCCACTTCCAGCAACGCGCCGAGGCGCAGCAGGTCCATGTCGGCGCCCCAGCGCCCGATGACCTGCACGGCCGTCGGCAGCCCGTCCGAGGCGAAGCCGGAGGGGATGGTCAGCGCCGGATGGCCGGTGAGGTTGAAAGGATAGACATAGGCGCTCCAGCCCTGGCGGGTGATGCCGGTCTTCTCGCCTTCCACCTCGACTTCGTCATGCGCGGCATCGAAATCGGCCGGCAGCGCGGTGCGCGTGAGCGTCGGTGAGACAAGCACGTCATAGTGTTCCAGCAGCCCCTGCACCGCGCGATAGAGACCGGTGCGCGCATACTGCCCCTGGCGGAACTGCGCGAGGCTGAAGCCCTCTCCGCGCTCCATGAAGGCGAGCAGCGTGGGGTCCATGCGGTCGCGCCATTCCGGCAGGTGCTTCGCCATCGCGACGGCGAAGTTCGCCTGATACATGATCCGCCCCGGGAACTCGATCCAGTCGATCGCCTCCGTCACCGGCTCGACCTCCGCCCCCATGGAGGCCAGCACGTCGAGCGAGGCGCGGGTATTGGCCTCCATCTCGCGGTCCAGGCGCGGATTCGCGGCGCGTTCGATGAAGCCGACGCGCAGCCCCGAAAGATCGGTTCCGATCAGCGCGGGCGAGACCGCCGTGACCGCAGGGCCGTTCAGGCTCCAGGGATCGCGCGGGCTGGGGCCCGCCATCGCGCGCAACATCACCGCCGCATCCGTCACGCTGCGCGCCATGGGGCCGGCATAGGTGTAGTTGCCGAAGGCATCCGAGGCCGCCTCCCAGGGCACGGCGCCAAGGGTCGGCTTCAGCCCGACCACGCCGCAACAGGCGGCGGGGATGCGGATGGAACCCGCGCCATCCGTTCCCACCGCGATGGGGCCCAGGCCAGCCGCCAGGGCCGCCGCCGCGCCGCCGCTGGATCCGCCCGATGTGCGCGAGAGATCCCAGGGATTGGGCGTGACGCCGAAGCTCGGGCCGTCGGTCATGCCCTTGTGGCCGAACTCCGGCATCCGCGTCTTGCCGATGAGGATAGCACCCGCCTCGCGCAGCCGGGTGACGATGATGTCGTCCCGCGCCGGCATGTTTTCCGCGAAGATGGTCGATCCATGGGTGGTCGGGATGCCGGCCGTGTCCACCTGGTCCTTGATGCTGACGGGGACGCCGTGGAGCGGCCCGAGTGGCGCGCCATTCATCACCGCCTGCTCCGCTTCACGCGCCGCCGCGCGTGCCCGCTCATGGGTCAGGGTAACGAAGGCATTCAGCCGGGGCTGGGCACGCTCGGCAGCCGCGAGCACCGCGCCGACATACTCCACGGGCGAGAGCGCCCGCCGCCGGATGAGGGCTGCCGCCTGACGGGCGGTAAGGAAGAGCAGGTCTTCATCGGACATGGACATGGTTCCCCTGGCCTCCGGCTTGTTGATCTCTCTGGAGGCTTGTGCAGGATATCTGATATATCTTCTGTTCCCGGCTTCCAAGGAGCCGCCTGTGTCCGGCCCCGCTTGCAGGATTGTCGAGCCCACCCGTCGCCTCGTCCCCTCGCGGCGCGGCACGTTGCGTAACGTCCAGGAACAACAAGAATGGAGAATGCCATGCTGACGCAGCCCCCGGGGCGGCGCGCCCTGATGCGTGCCGGCACCGCGATCGGCCTTGCCGCCGCCGGACTGCCCGCCCTGCCCCGCGCCGCGCATGCGGCCGGCACGCTGACGCTCGTACTGGAATCGGAGGTCGTGATCCTCGACCCCTATGTCACCACCGCGGCGATCACGCGCACCTTCGGCTATCATGTCTGGGACACGCTCTTCGCCATGGCGGAGAATGGCGAAATCCGGCCGCAAATGGTGCGCACCCACACCACATCGCCTGATGGGCTGGTCTGGCATTTCACCCTGCGCGATGGCCTGCGCTTCCATGACGGCGCGCCGGTCACGGCCGCGGATTGCGTCGCCTCGCTGAACCGTTGGATGCCGCGCGACCCGCTGGGCCGGATGCTCCAGGCCGCCACTGCGTCCATTGACGCGAAGGACGCCAACAGCTTCACCATCACGCTGAAGGAGCCTTTCCCGCTCCTGCTGGACGTGCTCGGCAAGCCCAACGCGCCCGTGCCCTTCATCCTGCCGGCCCGCATCCTGCCAGCGGCCGCCAATGCGCGGATCACGGAAATCATCGGCTCCGGTCCCTTCGTGTTCCGCCAGGACCAGTGGCGCGCCGGAGACCGCATGGTGCTGGAGCGCAACCCGCATTACGTCCCGCGGGAGGAGCCGCCCGATTTCCTGGCCGGCGGCAAGCGGGTGAAGCTGGACAGCCTCGTGCTGCGCGTCATGCCGGATGACGGCACGTCCGCCAGCGCGCTGGCGGCGGGCGAGGTGGACTATGTCCAGTATCTCGCCTTCGACCAGCTCTCGCGCCTGGAGCGCGCGCGCGGCGTGGAGCTGATGGGCCTGACCGGCATCCATATGTTCCAGGGCAATTTCCGCCTGAACCATGCCAGCGGTCCCTTCGCCGATCCCGAGATCCGCAAGGTGATGTGGCACCTTGTGGACCAGGCCAGCATCATGCAGGCCATCGGCATCCCCCCGCGCTTCGCGAAATCCGACTGCACTTCTTTCTGGATGTGCGACGCGCCGCTGGAGACGAAGGCTGGGAGCGAGCCCGCGCGCTACGATGTCGCGAAGGCGCGCGAGATGCTGCGCCGCACGAGCTACAAGGGCGAGCCGGTGGTCATCCTGGAGGTTTCGGGCTCCATCTCGCAGACCGCCGCCCATGTGCTGGCCCAGGCGATGAAGGAGGCCGGCTTCACGGTGGACGAGCAGGTGATGGATTGGGGCACCGTGCTTGCGCGCCGGGCAAACAAGCAGGGCTGGAGCATGTTCCCCGTCTATGCGAACGGCGTCGACATGGTCTCGCCGCTGAATCACTTCTACATCGCTAGCACTTGCGCCGACTATCCGGGCTGGAGCTGCGACAACCGCATCCCGCCGCTGCTCCAGCGT
>DATCMG010000339.1:0-8041 GCA_036563555.1 Roseomonas sp.
AGGCATCACCGACCTCGTCGCGCGTAAAGTGGCGGACGGACTTGGCATGCTGTGGGAACGCGCGGTGGTGGTGGACAACCGTCCTGGCGCCGGTGGAAACATCGCCGCCGCGATGGCGGCGCGTGCGGCGCCTGATGGCAACACGCTCTATATCGGCTTTGCTGGTACGCATGCGATGAATGTCAGCCTGTATAAGAATCTCGCCTACGACCCGGTGGCGGATTTCACGCCCATTTCCCTGCTCATTGAGTCGCCCCTGGCCCTGACGCTTCACCCGTCCGTGCCAGCGACAAGCCTGGCAGAGTTGACCGCCTATGCCCGCGCCAATCCGGGCAAGTTGGCCTTCGGCTCATCCGGCAATGGTGGGGCTTCGCACCGCGCCCTGGAGATCTACAAGGCTGCGGCAGGCGTGGATATCCTTCACGTACCCTATCGTGGGGCCGCGCAATCCAACACGGACCTTTTGGGCGGCAAGATCCAGGGCATGTTCGACACGTTGATCACGGCCGCGCCAAACATCCGCAGCGGCGGCGTGCGCGCATTGACCGTGACCGGGCGCAACCGCGCGGCGCTGCTTCCTGAACTGCCTACGATGGAGGAGGCGGGCCTGAGCGGTTGCGTCTTTCTCACCTGGCTTGGCTTGCTGGCGCCGGCTGGGCTGCCCGTTGAACTCAGGGACCGGCTGAACCGTGACACCCGTGCGGTGATGACCCGTGAGGGGATGCGGCGCTGGTGTGCCGAGAACGGGCTGGAGCCGGCGCCCTCGTCATCGGGCGAGTTTGCGGGATACATGGCCGAAGAAACTCGCCGTTTCGAGAAGTTCGTGCGCGAAACGGGCATGACGGTGGAATAGGATGCTGAGGATGACCATGGCGGACGAGCAGATTGTGCGCGTGAATGGCCTGTCCTTCCGCTGCCGCCAGGACGGACTGGAAGGGGCACCGTGGCTCGTCTTTAGCAACTCACTGCTGACGGACCTGTCCCTGTGGGATGCGCAGGTGGCCAGATTCGGCGGGCAGTATCGTATCCTCCGGTATGACCAACGTGGCCATGGCGGCACGCAGGCGCCCGAGGAACCCTCCACGCTCGACCAGCTTGCAGCGGATGCCGAAGCGCTAATGGCGCATTTCGGGATCGAAGCGGCAACATTTGTGGGCGTTTCGATGGGGGCAGCTACCGGTCTGCTTCTCGCGTCACGCGAGCCCGGGCGGGTGGCCGCCGTTATCGCATCGGACGGGCAGGCTGGGACGGCGCCGGGCGGGGCTCAGGCTTGGCAGGAGCGGATGGACATGGCTCGGGTTGAGGGAATGGACGCCTTTGCTGCGGCGACGTTGAAGCGCTGGTTTGCCCCCGCTTCCTACTCGGCGGGGAATCCTGCACTGGAGCGCGTACGCGCCATGATCCGCGCGACGTCAGAGGCAGGCTTTGTTGCTTGCGCACGCGCCCTGCAAAACTATGATTTCCGCGGCTCGCTGCCGAGTCTGCAGCAACCCGTGCTGCTCGTTGCCGGAGCAGCTGACGGCGCCATGCCGACAACGATGCGCGACATGGCGAAGGTGATTCCGAATGCCCGCTTCGTTGAGATCCCGGATGCCGGACACCTGCCCTGCATCGAAGCTCCTTCAGCCTTCAACGAGAAGATGGAGGCCTTTCTGGCTGAGATCAGGTTCACTTGATACGAAGGAACTTAAGTGGGACCAGGAGCGGCGCACAGTTCCCCTCATGAGTTCTGGGGTTAAGCACTATCTCGGACCCTTTGAGGCTTATGGGGAACGGGAATACGTCGGCCCTGGCTTCATCGCGCGTCAGGTGGTCGCGTTGCTCGACGAGCTCGCTCTTCAGCTTAGCGTAGAAGCTCTCCATTGGTGAATTATCCCAGCAATCCCCCTTGCGGCTCATCGAGCACAGCATGCCATGCTACTGCGATCTACTGCGATCTACTGCGATCTACTGCGATCTACTGCGATCTACTGCGATCTACTGCGATCTACTGCGATCTACTGCGGTACTCGTGCGCGGCACGGATTTCGGCCGCCACGGCCCGGTCCTCGGCCGCACGTGCGCTCTCCGCCCGGCCAGCCCAGTCGTAGTAGCCGCTGCGGCTCACCCCCAGCGCCTCGCACATGACCTGAAGGGGAAGTCGGCGACGCGCTCGCTGGTGAAGGCATAGCTCATCTCCGGCCCGTCGTCTGGCCGAAGATGAGCGACGCCTGGCGGAGTTCACATTTGGGCGCAGGGAAGCTCCAGCTCATCCAGTATGTCGAGCAGGTATCAGACCCCACGGTTGCCATAGTCGCGCCAAGCATAGTTGTGAAGGCAGAATGCTCGATGTTGTTGCAGATTAGGAGCGCCAAGCGCTTTCCATACGGCTACTCATTGGTAGGCCGTAGCGGCAGGGCGCTGTGATCATACCGCCGATGTTCTGGAAGCTTCACGGGATTCTCCGTCGACCAAGTTCATTGCACTGCATGCGTTCGGTCCGCTCGTCAGTTCTGGCGAGCCGTGGACGCTCTCCCGTCCCTGCCTATATGCGTCGCCTACTCATCGGCCAGGCAACATCACAATCCTCTCCCCCACCCCGCGGTCCAGAAGCGCGTCCAGCGCCTCCTTCGCACGGGAGAGCGGATAGGTGCGGAAAGGTGGCGCGCGCAGTTTCCCGGCCGTGTAGAGCGAGAAGATCTCCTCGAAGCAGCGCCGCGCCAGATCGGGCATGCGCTTGCGGTAGTCGCTGATTTGCAAACCGCTCACCTCGATGTTCTTCACCAGCAGGTAGTTGGCCTTTACCGAGGGAATGCGCCCTGCAGCGAATCCGACCACCACCAGTCGACCGCGCCAAGCGAGCGCACGGAGCGCGGCATCGAAGATGTCGCCGCCCAGCATGTCCAGGATCACGTCGGCGCCCACGCCATCGGTTTCTGCGTGCACCTGATCGCGCAGGCTGTCGCGCAGGTTCTCGCGCGACAGATCGACCACCCGATCGGCCCCGGCTTCGCGTACAAGGTCAGCCTTCCTCATTGAGGAGACTCCTGCCAGGACGTGCGCGCCGAGGGCCTTGGCGAGTTGGATAGCGGCGAGGCCCACAGCTCCGGTTGCGCCCAGCACCAGCACGCTCTCACCCGGCATCACGCGACCGCGCTCGCGAAGGCCGAACCACGCGGTGTCGCAGGCCAGCGACATGGAAGCCGCTTCGGTGAACTCCATTCCATCAGGCAGGCGATAGCACTGACTTGCCGGAGCCAGGGCCAACTCCGCGTAGCCGCCGATCTCCGCCATGGCGAGGACACGGTCGCCCGGCGCGACCTCCGTCACGCCCGCTCCGACGGCCGCCACCGTACCGGCAGGTCCCTTTCCGGGTGTGAAAGGGCGCTCGGGCAGGAACTGATAGGTGCCGCCGATTACCAGCGTATCCACGAAATTCGCGGCTACGGCGCTGACGCGGACCAGCACCTCGCCCGGGCCGGGGACAAGGTCTGGCCGCTCCTCCACAGAGACGGTGCCGACCGGACCGAACTCCCTCACCACCACGGCCTGCATTGGTGTCTCCCTGGTTCTCGGTCAGACGCGGGTGGGCAGGCGCACGGGGCGCGGCTGCAGCTCGCCGGTCTCCAGACGCGCCGCCACGGCGCGCTTCAGGATCTTGCCACTGGCTGTCAGTGGAATTTCAGGCACGACGAGGAAGTATTCAGGCTGATCGTATCTTGAGAGGCCGGCTGCATCGAGATGCAGCAGGATCTCCTCCGCGACCGGCTCGGCGCCGGGGCGCGGCATCACGGCCAGGCACACCTTCTCGCCCAGGCGCTCATCCGGCACGGGCAGCGCGGCGGCGCGCAGCACTGCGGGATGCTGCATGGCAAGCATCTCGATTTTTGAAGGGAAAATGTTGTGGCCGCCGCGGATGATCACGTCCTTCTTGCGGCCAGTGATGCGGATATAACCCTGCTCGTCCACCCAGCCGAGATCGCCGGTCATGAACCAGCCCTGGCTGTTGAAACTGTCTTCCGTCGCGCCTTGCTCGTCGAAATAGCCGAGCATGAGGGAGGAACCGCGCCCGCCGATCTGGCCGATCTCGCCGGGCGGTAGTGGCTGCTCGGGATTGTCGCGGGAAAAGACCTGCACCTCGTAGCCCGGGCAGACGCGGCCGGAGGTCTCGGCCATGCGCTCCGGCGGATCACCCGGCAGGGTATAATGGTGGGAAGAGGCCTCGGTCATGCCGTAGCCGCTCTGGGGCGTCACGCCATGCTCGATCAGCCCGGCCACCACTTTACGCGGCACGGCCGCGCCCGACACGCGGAACCCACGTAGCCGCCCGAGCTGCTTCACGCCGCGCCGCCGCATTTCTTCCAACAGGTCGATCGCGTGGGTCGGCACGCCGACGAGATAGCTCGTATTGGTCTCCACCAGCCGGTCGAACAGGGAACGGCCACGCGGCAGGTCGTGGACCACCAGCTCCGCGCCGCAGAGCAGCGCTATCACCAGCGACCCGAAGCCGAGATTGTGCGAGAGGGGGGAGAGGGAGGTGATCACATCCGTCTCGCCGAGCTGCCAGTCGGCCACTATCGCACGCGCATTGCCCAGCAGCGTGTTGTCGCTGTGCATCACGCCCTTTGGCGCTCCCGTCGTGCCGGAGGTGAAGGCGAGATAGACAACGCCGTCGGGATCAGGGATAGGCGGCACCTCGACGGCTGCTCCGGTTTCTGGCCAGACGGCCTCAGTGCCTGGCGATGTCTTCTCCAGCCGGATGATGCGCTTCAGCGTCGAAATGCCAGAGGCTGCGGTGAGGATGTCGTGCCGGTTGGCATCGGCGCCATGGCCGGGTTCTGCGATGAGGGCGGAGGCCCGCATCCGCTCCAGCAACCCTACCACCTCTGCCACCGTGTGGTCCCGGTGCAGCGAAGGGCAGCAGACCAGCCCATCGCGCGAGCAGGCGAGTAGCACCACGGCTGTTTCCACCCGGCTGGGCAGCCATACGGCGACGCGCTGGCCCCGGCGGACCCCGGCTGCACGCAGGTCCGCCGAGAGACGATCCGCCGCAGCCACCAGCGCGCCGATGGTGACGCGGCGATTGGCATCACGCAGGGCAGGGGCGTCCGGATTGCGCCCCGCGCGTTCGGCGGCCAGCATGTAGATTGTCTCGTCCCGCCAGAAGCCGGACTCGTAACCCTGCTTCAGGCGCTCGCGGCTGAGGGTTGTGAGAAGGGTGTTGCTCATGCGCCTCATCTCGCCCGGGCCGCCCGGATGGCTGGCGCAGGCTGGAAGTTCGTCGTAATGTCCTTACATTACCGGACGAGCGGTCGTGCCTGTCAAGCGGCGTCACCCGACCGAACGCCCTTCGGCTAAGGCCTATCCTGGTCTAGACGGGCCGGAGATGTCGCGGAAGCGCCCGGAGAGTACCCCTATGTCCCTGACCGAGACCCGCGCCGACGCCGCACTTAGCGCAATTCCCGGGCGCGACGCGCCGGGCGCCTTCGGGCTGGAGGGCCTGCTGCCGCTCGACACCACGAGCGCCATGCCGCTCTACATGCAGTTGGCGGAGCGGCTGGCGGCGCCGATCCGGGCGGATCATGCGGCATTGGTAGGCCACGCCCTGCCGACTGAGCTGGAATGCATGGCGTATTTCGGCATCAGCCGCCCAACGGTGCGCCAGGCCATGGCGCAACTCGTCTCGATGGGGCTGGTGGCGCGCGGTCGCGGGCGCGGCACTTTCGTGGCGCCGGAGCGGCTGAACCATGATGTCAGCCTCGCCTTTGAGGACGAAATGCGTGTCGCGCATCGTACGGTACGTTTCAAGCTCCTAAGTCGGACGCAGGTGCCCGCTCCCGCCGCTGTGGCGCAGCGCCTCGGGCTGCCTTCAGGGGAAGTGGTGGAGCATATCGAGCGCCTGCGCTTCCTGGATGACGAGGTCTTCGCCTTCGAACAGCGCCACCTGCCGCTCCCGGTCGCGCGCCACGTCACAGCTTCGATGCTGGAAGACATGGCCATCATCTCCCTGCTGACGGCCGCCATGGGCCAGTCTCCGGCACGGATCACCAATACCGTGCGCTGCATCCCGACCGAGGCTCGCATCGCTCGCGCCCTGGGCGTCCCGCGCAGCACACCGCTGCTGCACACGGAGCACACCTATTACGCCGCCTCCGGCTCCCCCGTGCTGCACGGGACCGTCTGGTTCCATGGCGAGCGGTTCCAGTTCACGCTCGATTCTCCAATTCAGGCCGGGACGCACGGCTGAGACGGCGCTTGACGGATCGGCTACGCCTTGACCTAATGTCCTGACATTATGTTGGGCAGAGTGGGCGCGCCCTTATGGCCGGAGGCAAGGCGATGGCAATTCGGGCACTCGCGGGTTTCAGGACGTCCGGCCGGGTCGGATGAAGCCGCCTCCCTTCCGCTACCATGCCCCTAAAACCGAAGAGGAGGCGCTGGCCCTTCTGGCTGAGCTGGCCCCGGAGGAGGGCCGCATCCTGGCTGGTGGGCAAAGCCTGATCCCCGCCATGGCATTGCGCATTGCGCGCCCGGCCCATCTGGTGGACATCAACAATGTCGCGGGCTTCGACCGCCTCTCGGCAGAGAATGGATGGCTGCGCATCGGTCCCTGCGTGCGCCATGCAGCGCTTGGGGCTGCCGCAGTACCGGGCCGGCTTGGGGCACTGCTGGACACCGTCCGCGGCCATATCGCGCATTTGCCGATCCGCACCCGCGGCACGGTCTGCGGTAGCTTGGCGAATGCCGACCCGGCCTCGGAGTGGTGTCTGCTGGCGGTGACGCTCGGGGCCACCATGCGGCTGCGCAGCTTGCGGGGCGGGCGCGAGATCACCGCCGAGTCCTTCTTCCAGGGATTCATGGCGACGGCACTGGAACTGGACGAGATCCTGGTGGAAGTGCGGCTTCCCCTGCTCGCCGACACGGTGCGGACGGGCTTCTTCGAATTCAGCCGCCGCGCCGGCGATTTCGCCCAGGCCGCGGCACTGGTCGTGCTCGAGTTGCGGGGCGGCGTCATCGCCGAACCGCGCCTGGGGCTCGGGGCCGTGGAGGACCGGCCGCGTCGGCTGCCGGAGGTGGAGGCGATGCTCGAAGGCCGGCCTCCCTCCGAGGCACTCTTCCACCAGGCCTCGGAGGCTGCCCGGGCGACGCTGCTGCCGATGGATGAGGATCCCTACCGCCTGGACCTGGCGGAAACCGCGATCCAGCGCGCCCTCGCGGCTGCGCTGCGGGATGCTGCGTGATGACCCCCGATCTGCACGACATTACCCTGACGTTGAATGGCCAGCGCCACGCCATCCGCGTGGAATCCCGCCGCACGCTGGCCGATGCGATCCGCGAGGATTGCGGTCTGACCGGCACGCATCTGGGTTGCGAGCACGGCGTCTGCGGCGCCTGCACCGTGCTGCTGGATGGTGAGCCGGTGCGCGCCTGCCTCGTCTTCGCCGTGCAGGCACAGGGACGCGCGATCCGCACGGTGGAGGGGCTGGCGCAGGGCGGCGAACTGAACGCGCTGCAACACGCCTTCATTGAAAATCACGCGTTGCAATGCGGCTATTGCACGCCCGGTTTCCTGATGCTGGCTACCGCGATCCTGGAGCGCAACCCGGAGATCAGCGATGCGGACCTGGTGCATGCGCTGTCCTCCAATATCTGCCGCTGCACCGGCTATGCCAACATCGCACGCGCTGTGAGGGTCGCCGCTGCGGCGATGCGGGCGGAAGGATTAGCCTGATGGACGGCCGCAGCCTACCCGCCGATACGCCAGACCTGGTGGCAGGGCCCGGCACAGTGGTCGGCCGTGCCGTGACGCGGATCGAGGATGCACCGCTCGTGCGCGGTGAGGGGCTCTTCGCCGCGGATGTGAACTTTCCCCGCCAGCTCCATATGCGGGTGGTGCGCGCAGAGCTGGCGCATGGACGGATCCTGCGCGCGGACGCGGAGGCGGCGCGTGCCATGCCGGGCGTCGTCGCGGTCTGGACCGCCGAGGACGTGGCTGAGATTCCTCCGATTCCCTTCCGCGCCACCAAGGTCCGCGGCCTGGAACCCTATTGCCAGTTCGTGC
>DATCMG010000341.1:0-7518 GCA_036563555.1 Roseomonas sp.
GTTGAAGGACGGGTTGCCGCCGCGCGGAGCGGCGATCGAGGCACCCGGGCCACCGCTGATGGCCGCCCCCGCCCTGCTGCCCCCGAAAGCGATGGTGTTGATGGAGCAGGCATTCAGCCCCATCCGCGTCTCCTCACGCCCGCCGGCATATTGCACGCGCACGTCCAGCACGCAGTCGCCGAAATTCGGGGTGACGTAGACGCGGTTGCCGGCGGGCAGCACGCCATTGCCCAGGATGTCCGGCCCCCAGTTGGAGAGGCGCGAGGGAGAGACATTGGCGGTCTGGATGGTTTCACCCGTGTTGTTCACCAGCCAGAAACGGTTCTGGGCCTCCGCCGGTGCCGCGGCGAGGCCGGCCAGCAGGGCCAAGGCCACGATCAGGGCGCGCATCGCTGGTTTCCTCCCTCGCGAATGTTTCAAAATGGATCACAATGCGTGCCGGCGGGGAAGGCCTGTCTGCTGCCCCGCCGCATGACCACAGAAATGCCACACTCCCGGCGGCAACCCGGCCGGGCGAAAGGTCGTGCTGGCATCTCACGCGCAGGTGATCCTACGCTGTATCGCATGATGCCGTCCGAGGCCCCCTTCCGGTCCCTCCCTCCTTCCTTGCCCCGCAGATGGGCGGGAAGCGCCGGCGGCCGCGGGCGGGGCTTGTTGCTCGCTGCGGCGCTGCTGACGGGCTGCGCGGCCGGGGAAAGCTCTGGCCCCGTGGCCCCGGCCGCCGCTAGGGACGGGCTGCAGCGGCTGGCCGAAGCCGGTGCGGGCCAGCCCCCGGCACAAGCGTCCGGACGGCGCCCCGTTTCCGCTCCGGCTGCCCCGGCCCTGGGGCCTGGGGGGGTGTTCGGCCCCTATCTCGCCGGGCGCCTGGCCGCCAATGAGAGCGACGCCCACGCGGCTGCGGAGGCGCTGCTGACCGCGCTTGCGGCCGAGCCGGACGAGCCGGAGATCCTGACCCGGGCCTTCAACGCCGCCGTGATGGATGCGCGGCCCGAGGCGGTGCGCCTGGCGCGGCGCCTGCCCGAGAGCCAGTTGGCTGCCCTGTTGCTGGCCGGCGCCGATGCTCAGGCCGGGCGCTGGGAGCGGGCGGAGGCCCGCATCCGCAGCCTGCCCCGCCAGGGCAGCGCGCAGATCCTGCAGCCGCTTCTGCTGGCCTGGGCCCAGGCCGGGCGCGGCAGCCCTGACGCCGCCCTGGCAACGCTGCGCCCGTTCACCGAGGGTGGGCAGCTTCGCGGGGTAGCCGCCCTGCATGGCGCGATGATCGCCGACCTCGCGAACCGTCCGCGCGACGCGGAGCGGCTGATCCGCATCGCGGTGGCTGAAACGGCGGAGCCCAATTTGCGGCTCGCCACCATCGCCGCCGGCATCCTGGCGCGCGCAGGGCGGGAGACGGATGGCGGGCGGCTTTTCGATGCGATGTCGGTCGGTTCGGACGACATCGCGCTGACGGCGGGGCCGGCCACGCGCCGGGCCGCGCTGTCGGGGCGGGCCGTTGCATCCCCGACGGAGGGAATGGCGGAGGCGCAGGTGGCGCTCGGCGCCGCGCTGCGAGGGCAGGGCGCGCCGGAGCTGGCGCTGATCCTCTCGCGCCTGTCACTGCGGCTCAGGCCAGGCTTTGCTCCGGCCCAGATCCTAGCCGCCGAGAGCATGGCCGATGAGCGCCATGTGGAGGCGGCCCTGGCCATGCTGGAGGCAGTTCCGGGGGACGACCCGATGGCACCGCTGGCCACGTTGCGCCGCGCGGGGCTGCTCAGCCGGCTCGGCCGTGGCGGGGAGGCCATTGCCCTGCTGCACCGGGTGGCCGACGCCCATCCGCGGTCGCCGCAGCCAGCGGTCGCCATGGGCGACGTGCTGCGCCGGGAGGGCCGCCCAGCCGAAGCTGCGGCGGCCTATGGGGCCGCGATCAGGCGCCTGCCCCAGCCCGGCCCGTCGGATTGGCCGCTGTTTCACGCCCGTGCCCTGGCGCGTGAGCGAGCAGGGGACTGGGAGGGAGCACAGGCGGATCTCCGGCAGGCGCTCGCGCTCTCCCCGGAGCAACCGGCCCTGCTGAACCATCTGGCCTATGCCTGGGTGGAGCGTGGGGAGCGACTGGAGGAGGCGCGCGGGATGCTGGAGCGCGCCGTTGCCGCGCGGCCGCAGGACGGCAACATCGCTGACAGCCTGGGCTGGGCGCTGTTCCGCCAGGGCAACCTGAAGGGCGCCCTGCAGTGGCTGGAGAAGGCGGCGGAACTGGAGCCGCGCAACCCCATCGTCAACGATCATCTGGGCGATGCCTATTGGGCTGCGGGGCGGCAGGCGGAAGCGCGGTTCCAGTGGCGCCGCGCGCTGGGGCTGGACCCGGAGCCGGGCGAGACGGACCGGATCGAGGCGAAGATGCGCGACGGCCTACCCTCCGCTGCGGCGCTGCGGTGAGGGCAGGATATTTCGCGGCATGACGATGCCCTTGCCGGTAAAGGCGGGCGTGGCGGGGCCGCTGGCGGCCGAGGACGCGCCCGCCAAGATCAACCTATACCTGCATGTCACGGGGCGCCGGGCGGACGGGTATCATCTGCTCGACAGCCTGGTGGTCTTTGCCGGCGCCGCGGACTTGGTGACAGTGAAGCCTTCCGAAGGGCTTTCGCTGGAGATCGGCGGGCCGGAGGCGGGGGCGCTGGCGGCGGAGCCGGACAATTTGGTGCTGCGGGCGGCGCGCCTTTTGGCCGAGGCGGCGGACCGGCGGCTGCCCGGGGTGGCGCTTCGGCTGGAAAAACGACTTCCCGTGGCTTCGGGCATTGGCGGTGGGTCGGCGGATGCGGCGGCGGCGCTGCGGGCTCTGGACCGCTTCTGGGGGCTGGAGATGGAGGCATCCCGGCTGGAGGCGCTGGCACTGCGGTTGGGGGCGGATGTGCCGGTCTGCGTCGCGTCCCGCCCCGCCCGGATGTCAGGGGTGGGGGAGGTCCTGTCCGCTGCGCCTGGCCTGCCCGCCTTCGGGCTGGTGCTGGCCAATCCGCGTGTCTCCCTGCCGACGCCACATGTTTTCACGGCGCGGACGGGGCCTTTCTCACCCGCTGCCGCGCTGTCAGCGGGTTGGGCAGATGCCGCAGCCATGGCAGCGGCGTTGCGGGTGCTGCGCAACGACCTGGAGCCACCAGCGCTGGCCCTCTGCCCACCGATTGCCGAGGTTCTGGCGGCGCTGGGCGCCCTGCCTGGGGCGCTGATGGCGCGGATGAGCGGATCGGGCGCCACATGCTTCGCGGTATTCGCGGACGCGGAGGTGGCCGCACGGGCGGCCGGAACGCTGCCTGCGGCTTGGTGGCGCTGGGGCGGTGGCGTGCATGCTGGTGCGTGATGGCGGGTAGGGGCTTTACGCGGGACGCAGGTGGAGACATGTTCCGCCCCGCCCGGGGCCTGGTTCCGGTGGGGCGTAGCCAAGCGGTAAGGCAGCGGTTTTTGGTACCGCCATTCCCAGGTTCGAATCCTGGCGCCCCAACCAGCGAATCGGATTTTTGTTCTGATTCAGTGTCTTGCGTCGGCGATCCAGCCCTTGGAGGCGGCTCGGCGGCCCGTGTCACACAAAAGCGTCACACAATGGCCCACCCTGCCCGGCGCCGGGCGAGGCGCCGCACCACCCACCTCGCCCTTCGGGGCAGCCGCTGGATCCGCCGCCGGCGGTTCCCCGCGCGGCTTCTGCGGCACTTCGGGGCCGACGATTCTTGGTGCGGTTTTCGGGACATCCAGATAGCCCTGGGGGACAGGCGATAGGGCCACGGCGGTGGTTCGCGCTGCCCTGCTGGACGCCGGGTTTGAGAGATGGGTGACAGTGCAGCTGAGCGCGGACCCAGTGGGAGAGAGGGGAACTCTGGGGGCGGCCATCGCGGCGTTCCGCAGGCGCGCCATCACGTGGAGCGAGGCCGATCGGGCAGCCCGGCCCGCCGGGGCAAAGGGCGTCGATGCTCCCGTGACGGAATGGTCCCTCCCACATGATCTCGGCCGGGACCTCTGCGCTTTCGCGGGACGGCCGGACGCCATGGGCCAACTTCTGCCCCTCGACCTGCTGGTTCGGCTCACGGTGGCCCTTGCGCCCGGCACCAGCACCACGGGCAAGTCATACGAGGTGATGGCCTATGGCGCGACAATCTGGATGCGAGCAGCGCGACAATCAGGATGAGAGTCCTTGGTCGCGGCGGCTGGATGATTGGCGTGGCGCGACATGGAGGCAAGTGCTTTCCGGGTTTGCGCGACACTCAAAACCTCATCCTGATTGTCGCGCTGCTCGCATCCAGATTGTCGCGCCATATTCGCCACCGCGCTCAACCTCGTCGCCTGCTTCACGCCGGTCCGCAGCCCCGAGAGCAACGGCGTTTGCGAGGCCTTCGTGAAGACCTTCAAGCGCGACTACATCCGGGTGAACCCCGCCCCGACGCCATCTCCGTCCTCCAGCAGATCCACGCTTGGTTCGAGGATTACAACGCCGTCCACCCCCATAGCGGCTTGCGCATGCTCTCGCCGCGTGAGTGCATCACCCAGCAGTCAGCCACCCCAGCCGTGTGTCCGGTCTAACGGGGTCCACTCCACACAGCCGACCCCTACAACAACCTGCCATCGGGCGATCTCTCCAAAGCTCGTCGGCGTCATACGATCGTCACACTGAGGCGCGGTCAGCCCGGCCGGCGCACGGGATCGACCAGGTCGAAAGCGAGCCCGCTCGCGCCCTCGCCACGGCCCAAGCGCTTGCGGCGACCCAGCCAGAGCAGCCGCGCCCCGTCCGGCCCGCGGGTGTACTGGAACGACCGCGTCAGGATCAGCCCGGCGCGCGGCACCTCTTGCTCCGCGATCAGGAAGGCGTCTTCCCCATGCCGCAGTACAGCTGCGCGTTGCACCTCCTCGTTCGCCTGAAGGTGCAAGATGCGCTGCGCATCGGGGGTGCCCTCGTCAGCCGCGACAGCGACCACGCGGCGCAGGCGGCGTAGCCGCAGCTTCACTCCGCCAAGCCGATCCGGATCGCGCTCCGGCACTAGCGGGAACCAGCGCAGTGGCACTGGGCTTTGCAGCCGGTAGATCGCGGCCGCCGCCAGTTCCGCCTCACCCTCTGGCCGCTGCCAGACCAGCGCGCCCTCGGGTGCGGCCAGCGCCCTGGCATCGAGCGGCACGGCGGTCAGGCCCGGGAGGCGCCGCTCCACCGCCCAGGCTAGGTTTGCCGCCTCGTCGCGGAACAGCGCCACCTCCTCGATCGGATCGCCATCGATTGTCCCGGCAGTGACGGAGGGCAAGATGAAAAGCGGCTCTGCTGCGCGGTCCTCCAGCGAGGGGTCGAACAGCGCCCAGCCAGCCGGTCCGGCATCGGCCCGGCGCACCTGCTGCGTCACGCCGAAGCAATCGATGACGGAGAGGCTCGCCACGCGGCACGCGATGCCGTAGGGCAGGCGGAGCGGCAGCTGGAACCAGTCGGTGCCGGAGACCAGCAGGAACTCCAGCGCGAGCATTGTGGTGATCCCGGCAGGTCCGGCCGAGACACCCGAGAGCGGCGCGGCCCCGAGCTCCATCTCCCAGTAGCGGTCGGCCGGCATGCCGGCGAAGGTGACCGGCGCCGGTATGCGCGTGACCGAATGCACCGCCGCCACGCCGCCACCGCCCGCGGTGGCGCCCTGATCGAAGGACCACCAGTCGAGCCGACCATCCGCATAGCCAGTTGCTGGCAGCGGCGTAATGCCGCCGTCCGGCTCCGCCGCCTCCAACGCGAAGTGGTAGGCGAGGCGGTCGGCATCCCAGGCCGATGGTCCCTCCGGCTCTACCAGCAACGTGCGCCAGTGGCCGAGCCAGGCAGTCGCGGCGCGCAACGCAGCGTCCCGCGACGCCTCCGACACCAGGACCGCATCGGGCAGCGCCGGACCGCCCGCCGCGCCCTCCGCCTCGGTCAGCGCAGTGGCGAGCTTCGCCCCGTCCACCGCGAGCCCCGCCAGGGCGCGGAAGCGCTGTCCGGCTAGATCCCGCGCGGCGAGTGCATCGGGCTCCGGCGGTGTGAAGGAGAAAGCGGTGCGGAACAGCGGCAGCAGCTCCGCGACACCCTCCAGCGCGAGCGCCCGGCCGAAATCCACGCCTGCCTCCGCGACCAGCGCGGCATAGGCGGCGCGCGCCGGCTCGGCCTCGATGCGAGGCTCGATCGGCGCAGTGCCGCTCTCCGTTCCTCCCCCTGGGGACCTGAGCGGCGCGGACTGCCAGGCTAGCGTCGCCGAGACCGGCGTACCGGCATCGTTGCCGAGCAGCTCCGCTAATTGCCATTGCCGCCCGATCATCCAGAGCGGGTCGGCGATTCGCGCATCGAGCCCGGGCGCCATGTCCGGCGCAGCCGGCGAGACCTCCAGCCGCTGCCAACGCGTGATGCTCGGCTCCAGGACGAAGATCGAGGTATCGAGCCTGACAGTGGCGGCGTCGACCAGGATGGGCATCGCTTACTCCCTTCCGGCCACGAAGGACGACAGCGCCAAGTTCAGCTTGTCGAACTTCGTCACGAGATCCACCGAGACCGACTGCCCGGCGACGTTGCGTGGCACCAGCGTCGTCGGCAGCACCGCACCGTGGCCCGCGATGTCCTCAGGCGCGAGCAGCCGCAGGCGTGCGAGGTCGAAGGCCTCCCGGACGGCGGCGAACAGCGCGTCGCTCGACCAGCCCTGTGCGCCGAGTCCCGGATCGAGGGCGAGCAGGATGGACTGCGGCGGCCGCGCCCCCGGCGCGTCGTGGTGGAAGGTGACGGAGGTCGTCACGCGCTGCTCCGGCACCGCCTCAACCCAGGAATCAATGGCAAAGCCTGCGAGCGGCGTGTCGAGCGGCGGCGCCGCGCCCAGCAGCACAGCGGCAAGCAGCGTCGGCCGCGGTGGCTTCTCGGGATCGGCGAAGGGCAGGGCGGCCCAGCGCTGCCCGGGTTGCAGAGGCAGCTGGACGACGTGGGCCGCCGCCCCAGCCTCGTGCGCCGTGAGGCTCGCTGCATCCAGTGCGCCGAGCAACGCGCGCATGCGCGGCCGCACCATTGCCATAGCGCGCTGCCAGCGGACGATCTCGAAGGCGCCGCCAGGGCCGAGCAGCTCGGCGCGGAAGCCGAGGCTCGCTTGGCAGGCTGCGGCCTCCGCAGCCGGCAGGATGAAGGGCGGCAGTACCGGGAAGCCGGCACCGAAGACCTGCCGGATCGCCTCAGCGTCTGCGGCCACCGCCTCGGCATCGGTACCCTCGGCCGCGGGGGCGGCGCAGCGTCGACGAAGCGCCTCCAGCGAGGCGCGCGCCGCCTCCGCCGCCAGCGCCACCGCCTCCTCGGCCATGCGCTCGGGCGGGGGATCGGCATGGAGGAGGGCAGGGACCTCAGTAAGCACCGCGGCGCCGCGCAGTGCCTCGAGCCGCGCAGCGCGGTCCGCCGCGGCGTCCAGCGCAGCGATGGCCATGGCGAGCTTCGCTTCCAGCGCCGCGACGCGCGGACGCAGCGCGTCCCGCGCGACACCCTCGGGCACGGGGCCGCGCGGCGGGATCAGGTCGCGGCAGGTCGCAGCGGGGCGG
>DATCMG010000191.1:0-1565 GCA_036563555.1 Roseomonas sp.
GTGCGTCCCCGATGGCACCGCCCGGATGGATGCCCGGCCATGCCGCGGCACCCCTCCGGCCCTCTTCGCCGGCAATCTTCAAGCCCAAGATGGGGCAACCCGCCCCCCCGCGAAAGGGGGGCGGAGCCGGATTCAGGTGCCCTCAGGCCGCCTGCAGGTCGGAGGCGGTCACCGTCTTGTCGGTCACCTTCGCCAGTTCCAGCATGAAGTCCACGACCTTCTCCTCGAAGATCGGGGCGCGGAGGTTCTCCAGCGCCTGCGAGTTCTTCTGGAAGAACTCGAAAACCTGCTTCTCCTGGCCGGGATAGCGGGTCGCCTCGTTCCGCATGGCCTGGAACAGCTCGTCCTGGCCGACCTGGATGTTGTTGGTCCGCCCGATCTCGGAAAGCAGCAGGCCCAGCCGGATGCGCCGCTCGGCAATCTTCCGGTACTCGGCGCGCAGGGTCTCCTCGTCCTTGCCGGCATCCTCGGCGTCCAGGCGGCCCGCCTTGCGGTCCTCCTCCACGCGGGTCCAGATCTGGCCGAACTCGGCCTCGACCATGCCCTCGGGCACCGGGAAGTCGGCACGGTCGGCCAGCTGGTCGAGCAGGGCGCGCTTCACCCGCAGGCGGGTCAGCCCGTCATACTCGCTCTGGATCGACTTCCGCAGTTCCTCGCGCAGCTTCTCGGCGCTCTCCAGGCCCAGGGACTTCGCGAAATCGTCATCGGCCGGGGCGGCCGCGCGCGTCTTCAGCGCCTTGGCCGTAATCTCGAACTCCGCCGGCTTCCCGGCCAGCTCGGCCGAGCCATAGCCCTCGGGGAAGCTCACGCGCACCTTGCGGGTCTCGCCGGGGCGAATGCCTTCCAGCCCCTCGGTGAAGCCGGGGATGAAGCCCTCGCCGCCCACCTCGATTGGCATGTCATTCGCGGTGCCGCCCGGGAAGGGCTCGCCGACCGTCGCGGCCTCGCCCTCACCCTCGACCAGCCGGCCCACGAAATCGGCCACGACCACGTCGCCCTTCGCCGCCGGGCGCTCCTCGGTCACATCCTCGAGCTTCGCGTTGCGGGCGGCGAGGCCGTCCAGCGCCTTCTGCACCTCCTCGTCGGAAGGCTCGGCGCGCGGGCGCTCCACCTCGATCCCGGAGAAGTCCGGCATCGGGATCTCCGGCAGGAGCTCCATCTCGATGTTGAAGGCCAGATCCTGGCCATCGGCGAAGTCGCCGACCAACTCGACCTTCGGCTGCAGCGCCGGGCGCAGGCCGCGATCGGTCAGCAGCTCGCGGGTCGCGGTCTGCACCTGCTCCTCCAGCACCTCGCCGGTCACGGCGGTGCCGTAGCGCTTCTTCACCACCGACATCGGCACCTTGCCAGGCCGGAAGCCCGGGATCCGCAGGTCGCGGCCCAGCGCGGCGAGCCGCTTGTCGCGCGTCGCCTCGATCTCCGCCGCCGGCACCACCACCCAGAAGGACCGCTTCAGCCCCTCGGCCGAGAGCTCCGTCACCTGCATTCGCTCAGTTCCACATCCAGGACATTCAGGGCGGCGCCAGGCCTGTTGGTGCGGGCGGAGGGATTTGAACCCCCACGGC
>DATCMG010000343.1:0-2074 GCA_036563555.1 Roseomonas sp.
GACACCTGGCACCACAGAGGCCGCGCCGGTGGCGACCAGGGCGCGGCGGAAGCGCCATTCCCGCCCGGCCGCCGCGATCGCATCGGGGGCGGAGAAGCGGGCCGCGGCGCGGACCACCTCCACCCCCATGGCCTCGAAGCGCGCCTGGGTCGAATCGGGCGCGGCCTCGGCATCTGCCGCGGCGAGATGTGTCCGGAGGGCGAGCCAGTCCACCGGCACGTCGCCCGTGCCCACGCCCATGCGCGCCGCGTCGCGCGCGGCAGTGGTACGGGCGCCCGCTGCCCGCAGAGCGGCCTGGACGATCTCGGGATCGGGCGCCTCGCCCCCCATGGCGCCACGCTCGAAGAGCGTGACGCGCAGCCCGAGCGCAACCGCGAGCGAGGCAAGGCCCCGTCCGGCCGCTCCGGCGCCGATCACGGCGATATCGGTCTCAGGCATGGTTCCCCTTACAGCCGCTTGCTGGGCGCGAGGGATAACGCCGCTGCGCCGGAAGGGTAGGGGGCGAGGCTCTGGTTGACGTGGACGGGACCGCCTTTCTATACAGCGCCACCCGCGCCGGGCGTCCCGCCGCGGCTGCCCGCGTCTGCGTGCCCGCTGCCCCGGAGTTTCGGGCTCGGGGCCGGATACCGGGCGGCCGGGCAGTCCGGGCCATATCACCCAACGCCGCCCCGTTCTCGACCCGGGCGGCCCGCATCTGAACGGAGCGCCTTGCCGTGAAGCGTACCTACCAGCCCTCCAAGCTCGTCCGGAAGCGCCGGCACGGCTTCCGTAGCCGCATGGAGACCGTGGGCGGCCGCAAGGTGCTGGCCAACCGTCGCTCCAAGGGCCGCAAGAAGCTCTCGGCCTGAGCCAACAGAGCGGGGCGCCCGGCTTTGGCGCCCCGATGACGGTTCCGCACCATGAAGCTGCCCCGGATGAAGAAGCGGCGCGACTTCCTGCGCGCCGCCCAGCGCGGAAAGCGCGCCGCCCGGCCGGGGCTGGTGATCCAGGCCCTGCCGGAGACCGGCGGGCCCATGCGCCTGGGCTTCACCGTGACCAAGAAGGTCGGCAACGCCGTGGTCCGCAACCGCACCAAGCGGCGGTTGCGGGAGGCCGCGCGCCTCGTGCTAGGCGATTCACCGCCCCAGGGTTGGGATATCGTGCTGATCGGCCGCGACGAGACGCGCAGCCGGCCCTTCGCCCAGCTCCAGGGCGACCTGCGCGGTGCGCTGAAGCAAGCGGGCGTGGCGCCGTGAGCGCCCCTTCAGCCAGCCTTGCGGCCGAGGCCCTTAAAATCGGCGTGCGAACCTACCAATTCACTCTTCGCCCCTTCATCGGGGCGCATTGCCGTTTCCATCCCCATTGCAGCGCCTATGCGATCGAGGCCCTGAGCACCCATGGGGCACTCCGCGGCAGCGCCATGGCGGCTCGCCGCATCCTCCGCTGCAATCCCTGGAACCCGGGCGGCTACGATCCCGTGCCCGCCCCGAAGACGCCCCCTGAAGGGCAGTAAGCGCCGGACCCGATGGACAACAAGCGACTTCTCGCCGCGATCGCGATTTCGATCGGCATCCTGCTGCTCTTTGACGTGTGGAACCGCCCCTCGCGGGAGGCGCAGCGCCAGGCCGCGCAGAACGTCGAGCAGTCGCAGACGAGCAGCGTGCCCCTGCCGCAGGCGAACACCGCGCTGAACCCGGCCGGCGTCGCGAGCGCCGGCCCGAATGACGGCGCCCCCACCACCCCGGCCCCGCGCCTGCGCATCGAGAGCCCGCGCGTGCTGGGCAGCGTGAACCTGCGCGGCGCCCGCATCGACGACCTGGTGCTGCGCGACTATCGCGAAACCATTCAGCCCGGCAGCCCGAATGTCCGCATCCTCGCCCCTCGCGAGGATAATGCGTCCTACTTCGCGCAATGGGGCTGGACGGCCGCCGATGGCCGCACCGCCGTGCCCGGCCCGAATACCGAGTGGACGGCCGAGGGCGGCACGCTGACCCCCTCCACCCCTGTGACGCTCCGCTGGGAGAACGGCACGGGCCAGCGCTACGAAATCGCCCTGTCGCTCGACGCCAACTTCATGGTGACCGCCGAGCAGCGC
>DATCMG010000344.1:0-1704 GCA_036563555.1 Roseomonas sp.
CCTCCCGTGCCCGTGCCACCAACTCCAGGCCAAGGGGCGTAAAGGCCGGTCTTTTCGATGGCCCGCGCTCGAGGATCGAGGCACCCAGTTGCCGTTCGAGTGCAATCACGCCAGCGGAAAGCGTGCTCTGCGTCACCGCGCAGGCGGCCGCGGCGCGGCTGAAATGCCCTTGCTCGGCCAGGGCGACGAGATATCGGAGCTGTTGGGGGCTGGGCAGGGTCATGATCGAATCAGCCGATCATCCACTCGAAAACAATTCATTGGAAGCCCTGATCATGGCGAGGCATATTGCGGCGCAGCGAGGCATAGCGCAGTGCCCCGCGAGCCGGACCGGACAGCCGGTGCGGGCTCGATCCATTCTCCAGGAGAGTTAACAAGTATGCTGACCGTCGGCGACCGCTTCCCCTCCTTCAAGCTGACCGGCGTCCAGGGCGGCGCCAAGGGCCTGGACCTGAACACCGCCTTCACGACCGTTACCGAGGCCGATCAGGCTGGCAAGTGGAAGCTCGTCTTCTTCTGGCCGAAGGACTTCACCTTCGTCTGCCCGACCGAGATCGTGGCGTTCGGCAAGCTGAACCGCGAGTTCGCGGACCGTGACACCGTGATCTATGGCGCCTCGATCGACAGCGAGTTCGTCCACATGAACTGGCGCCTCAACCATGCCGACCTGAAGGACCTGCCCTTCACCATGCTCGCCGATATCAAGCGCGAGCTGGCCTCCGCCTGCGGCGTGCTCGACAAGAACGAGGGCGTGGCGCTCCGCGCGACCTTCCTCGTCGATCCCGACGGCATCATCCGCTACGCCGGCGTGAACGACCTCTCCGTGGGCCGCAACCCGCAGGAGGTGCTGCGCATCCTCGACGCGCTGCAGACCGACGAGCTCTGCCCCTGCAACTGGCAGAAGGGCGAAGAGGTCCTCAAGGCCGCCTGAGTCCGGTTTCCGGGCCGCGCCGCCCCTGGCGCGGCCAGGACCAGGGACCGCCCTCCCCCCGGGGATGGTCCCGCCCACCCTCCCGCGTGCCACGTCACGCGGGAGCGGTGCGCCGGACCGATGAGACCTTCATCAGCCCCGCCCACCGCTTTCCCATAATCCGGAGACGACGATGTCCCTCGACGCCCTGCGCGATCGGCTGCCCGAATATGCGCGCGACCTGCGCCTGAACCTCGGCAGCCTGTCCACCGAGCCCGTGCTGTCCGAGCAGCAGCGCGCCGGCTGCTTCGTGGTGAGCGCCCTGGCCTCCCGCAACGCCGAGGTCTCCACCGCGCTCCTCGCCGAGTTCGGCCCGAAGCTGTCGCCCGACGCGCTGAACGCCGCGAAGGCCGCCGCCGCCATCATGGGCATGAACAACATCTACTACCGCTTCACGCATATGGTGCATGGCGACTACGCCAAGATGCCCGCCAAGCTCCGCATGAACGTCATGGCCAAGCCGGGCGTGGAGAAGGTCGACTTCGAGCTCTGGTCGCTCGCCGTCTCCGCCGTGAATGGCTGCGGCATGTGCATGGAGAGCCATGAGAAGGTCGTGCGTGAGCACGGCGTGACGGCGGAGCAGGTGCAGGCCGCGGTCCGCATCGCGGCCGTGGTCCATGCCGTCGCTTCCGTCCTCGACGGCGAGGACGCGCTGGCGAAGGCCGCCTGAGACAGCCGCCGGGAGGCCCTGCCTCCCGGCTAACCTCCGTATCCCGCCTGGCGTGGCAGCCAGA
>DATCMG010000347.1:0-1579 GCA_036563555.1 Roseomonas sp.
CTGGGAATGGCGAGCGGGCTGGGCAGGTCGCCGCCCAGCGGCGTGACGCTGCCGCGGCGGGACGGGTCCGGGCGCGGGATTGCGGCCAACAGCGCACGCGTATAGGGATGGCGCGGGTTGGAGAAGAGCTCGTGCTTGCTCGCAACCTCGACGATGCGGCCGAGATACATCACCGCCACACGGTCCGCGACATGCTTCACCACCGCCAGGTCATGCGCGATGAAGAGGTAGGACAGGCCGAGCCGCTGCTGCAGGTCGCGCAGCAGGTTCACCACCTGCGCCTGGATCGATACGTCGAGCGCGGAGACCGGCTCGTCGCAGACCACCACCTCCGGCTCCACGGCCAGGGCGCGGGCAATGCCGATGCGCTGGCGCTGGCCGCCGGAGAATTCATGCGGGTATCGATCGGCGTGGAAGGGCCGCAGCCCGGTCAGGCGCAGAAGCTCCGCCACCCGCTCGCGGCGGGAGGCATTGTCGCCGATCCCGTGCACTGTCATCGGCTCGGCGATCGCATCCGCCACCGTCAACCGCGGGTTGAGGCTGGCATAGGGGTCCTGGAAGACGATCTGGAGATGCCGGCGCAGCGCGCGCAGCTTCGCGCCACCCACCTTCGTCACATCCTCTCCCCGGAAGATGACATTGCCGGCGGAGGGCTCGATCAGGCGCATGACGAGGCGCGCGGTGGTGGATTTGCCGCAACCGCTCTCCCCAACCAGCGCCAGCGTCTCGCCGCGATGCAGGGCAAAGGATACGCCGTCCACAGCGCGCACGGCGCCGACCTGCTTCGCGAAGATCAGGCCCTTTTTGACGGGGTAATGCTTGGCGACGCCGATCGCCTCGAGGAGGGGCGCCTCGGTCATGCGGCGATGTCCACGGCGAGTTCGACAGGTGCGCGGATACAGGCGGCGCGGTGGCCGGGCGAGAGCTCTCGCAAGGGCGGGTCGATCTCCGTGCAGGCGCGGATGGCGAAGGGGCAGCGTGGGTTGAAGCGGCAGCCCTTGGGGAAGGCGAAGGGCGGCGGAACGCTGCCATCGATGGAGAGGAGGCGCTCGCGATCCTCCTCGATGCGCGGGATGCTGCCGAGGAGGCCGATCGTGTAGGGGTGCTGCGGGTCCTCGAAGATGTCCTTCGCGGTGCCGCGCTCCACCACGCGGCCAGCATACATCACCGCCACCTCATCGGCCATTTCCGCCACCACGCCGAGATCGTGGGTGATGAGGATGACGGACATGCCCGTCTCCTGCTGCAGGTCGCGCAGCAGGTCGAGGATCTGGGCCTGCACCGTCACGTCCAGCGCGGTGGTGGGTTCGTCGGCGATCAGCAGGCGCGGCTTGCAGGACAGCGCCATGGCGATCATCACGCGCTGGCGCATGCCGCCCGAGAGTTGGTGCGGGTATTCGGCGAAACGCCGCTCCGGCGAGGGGATGCGGACACGGCGCAGCGCCTCGATGGCGCGCTCCTTCAGCTCGGCGTCGCTCGCCTTCGGGTCATGGGCACGCATGGCCTCGGTGATCTGGTCGCCGATGCTGTGCACCGGGTTCAGCGAGGTCATCGGCTCCTGGACAATCATGGCGATCTC
>DATCMG010000349.1:0-3609 GCA_036563555.1 Roseomonas sp.
ACTGGCTCCGGACGGTGGCCCTGCCGGAATGGCAGGACCGCTACGGGCGGCGGATCGAGGAGACGCGGCTGCCCGAGACCGGCCCCAAGCGCAACGCCTATGAGACACTTCACCAACAGTGTCCGACCCTAAGGACTTGCCGGAGCGCGTATCGACGAAGGCGCTCAGGCACCGGGATCCCGTTCATGGCGGGATCCCGATGGCCACCTCACCCGGCGGGGCGCACCATCAGCGCGTTGAAGCGCCGCTCCGGCCGGGAGACGACGTTCAGCCCGCGACGCACCGCGAAATCCCAGGTGGGATGGAAGATGGGGATGATGGCCTGCTCCTCCATTGCGGCCTCAATCGCGCGATACTCGGCCTGCCGGCGCTTCTCCGCATCCATCTCCGTCAGTGCAGCCAGCACCAAGGCGTCGATGCGGGGGTTGCTGAAGCGCGTACGGTTGGCGGCGCCCAGGCCAGCCTTGGCATCATTGGTGTGGATCACCGCCCGCAGCCCGTCACTTGCCTGGTTGACCCCATACTGGGCGGAGAAGGCGCTGTATTCCTGGCGCGTGGCAGCGCCGAAGAAGACCTGGCCCGGGACACCCTCGACCGTGATCTGCAGTCCGGCCCGGGTCCACATCTGCCCGATCGCCTGTGCCAGCTGGCCATCCTTGGGATAACGGTCATTGGTGGCGTGCAGAGTCAGGCGGAAGCCGTTCGGATAACCTGCCTCGCGCAGCAAGGCCCGAGCGCGGTTCAGGTCATAGGGATCGGGCCGGAGATTGGGGCTGGTTCCATCGAACTCGTTCGGCAGGAACTGGCTGGCCGGAGTGGCGGATCCCTCCATCAGCCGATCCGCCAGCGCCTCGCGGTTGATGGAAAGAGAGAGGGCGCGGCGCACGCGCCTGTCCATCAGCGGATTGCGGGTCAGGGCCGGCTGGCCGGGGGCGGCGCCCACGAAGGGACTCTGCTCACGTACTGCGTCGAGCGCGATATACTGCACCACGCCGGCGACGCCGCTCACGATGCGGAAGCGGGAATCTGCAGCGATGCGCGGCTTGTCAGCTGTGGGCACCACATCGATCCCGTCCACCTCGCCCGAGAGCAGGGCCGCGACGCGGGAGGCGTCGCTCGCGATGGTGCGGAGCTCCACCTGCTCCCAGGGTTCACGCCCGCGCCACCAGGCATCGTTGCGGGACAGGGTCATGGAGACGCCGTTCTCCCAACGGGCGAAGCGATAGGGGCCGGTGCCGTTCACCCGTCCTGCGTTGAAGTCCGAGGTCGTGGCCTTGGTGTCGCCCGCCGAAAGAATGAAGATACGTGCAAGGTCAAAGGGCTGTGTCGGCGCCGGTCCACTGGTGACGACGCGAATCGTGTGATCGTCCACCTTCAGCACCTCCTTCACAGAACGGATGAAAGAGGTGAAGAGTGCCGGGCTGTTCGGGATGTTCGGCACGCGCGCAATGGTCGCGATAACGTCATCGGCCGTGAAGGGCGAGCCGTCGTGGAAGCGCACGTCGCGGCGCAGCTTGAACTCCCAGGTGTTGTTATCGATAAGCTGCCAGGATTCGGCGAGTTCCGGCTCCAGTTCCAGGCGCTCATTGATCCGGGCCAGGCTCTCCCAGATATGGGCATGGGCCGAAGCGGTGGGAAAGCCGTTGAAAAAATGCGGATCAAGCGTGGTGAGCTGAAGTTTCGTGGCCAGGGTTAGGGTCTGGGCCGCCACTGGCCCGGCGGAGAGCGCCAGAGCGATGGTGGCGAGCGCGGCAAGCGGCTTTGCATTCCGGATCATTGTCATTCTCCCTATGGGTTTTTTGACGCTGCGAGCTGCAATGGCCATCAGGAGATGGCGATGCGTGCCTTGGCGCCGCTGATATCCATGGTGACACCGAAGGGTGCCGAAAGCTCGGCGAAGCGGCGCAGGATACCGGCAGCCTCCTCGCCCTCGGCCAAGCGGGGACGGCCCCGCAGGTGCCGCGCCTCGCCCAGGCCGAGCGTGACGGGATGGATGTCGATGCCGTCAAGCCGCCCTTCCGTGTAGGTGCAGACAGGCAGCACCGTCTCCCAGAAGCGGCGGTCGGAGGGGAAGCCCTTTCTGTCGTCATTGGTGCGCTTGCGGTAGACGGCTGCGGGGGTGAGCGCCGGATCGGCCCTGAAGCGCTCATAGGAATCTGCAGGAAGCCGCGCTACCAGTTCATTCTGTCCGATGAAGTTGCCGAGGCTGTAGAAGATTGGCTTGCCTCTATGGATCTCCATACCGCGCAGAAGATGCGGGCCGTGGCCGACCACCATGTCGGCTCCTTCCTCAATCATCTGTCGCGCGAAAGCCTTCAGGAACTCCGCTGGCTCCTCCTTGCTGTCACCCTGCTCATGTGCATGAACGCTGACCATCACCACATCAGCGACGAGACGGGCCTCTCGGACCCAGCGTGCGATGGCCTCCAGGTCCTTTGCCTTCGCCTTGGTCCGCAGCACGACCTTGTCGGCGGCGCTGAAGGTCATGTCTCCAAGGGCGACCGCATCGGGATCATCCAGCGGGAAGCCGAAGCCGAGCTGGATCTTGCTTTGCCGCTGCTTCTCCAGGCCGAGCTGTTCCGCAACGCCGCGCAGGGTCTCCAGCTGCTCGGCCGTGACCTGATGCACGGTGTCGAAGCGGAGCGGGTTGAGGCCGGGGCGGCCCTGCATTTCCGCGGTCTGTGCTGAGGCCTCCTGTCCCTTGGCGAAGGTAGAGGCGCAGGACAGCATGGCGACGGTGCCGTGCGGATGATCGAAATAGGTGGGCATCCGTGCCTCGCCGAGATGCCGGCCGATGCCCGCATACAGGACGCCGCGCCGGTCCAGTTCCTCTTTCGCCGCGAGGATGCCGGAAATGCTGTAATCCAGACAGTGATTCGTCGCGGTGGCAAATAGGCCGAAGCCGGCCTCGACCAACTCGTCGATTACCCACGGCGGCGCGGCGAAATGGGAGCCGCCGCTTTCCAGCGCCGGATCGCCGCGATAGCCATTCGGCAGGCATTCAAGATTGGTGAATGCCACATCCGCATCGCGGACGATGTTGAAAAGCGGGCGGACCCGCTCATCAACGCGCGATCCGAGTCGCCGCATGAGGATGCTGTCGCCGGTCAGGGCTATCCGAAGCGGCGGCTTCGACGTCATATGTTCTCTTCCCTCAAACATTCTATCCCGCCCCTCCCGGGGGCGTGCTGGCTCGTCCTATAGGACGGTTCGCGTATGGGCTAGCTGGTTACCCCGCGCTCTTCCGGCCAGGAGCGCCGCGTGATGCCGTGCGCGTGGCGCGCCTGTCTGGATCATATGCACCGCCTCCAGCGCCCAGCGGCTTTCAGTCCGACAACTTGACGATGCCAGCACCCACTTCGCGCGGATCAGGATATCGGCGTCGCTGGCAGCCACAATGTCGCTCGGCCGGCCTTTTCTCAGCGATCGAGCATCGAGCCTTGGATCCATTCCACCGACTCAGTCTCGCCGACTTGGCACCAGCCGCCCGGCGCCTCCGCGAAGACCCGGAGCCTCGTCCCTCTCGGGACGACGCGCAGAACCGCCCCACCTCCAGCCGGATTGCTCCGGAGGTTGACCGAATGAGCGGAAGTGGTTGCCACCGAGCCC
>DATCMG010000352.1:0-3515 GCA_036563555.1 Roseomonas sp.
GAGAAGGGCGCCCACCAGATGAACATCATCGTCGAGTATGATGGTGAGTTGTACAGCTTGGTGGCCGACAGTGTGCGCGAGGTGATCAACATCTCCCCCGAGACACGGGAGGAGGCTCCGGCCACGCTGGGCGAGACCTGGCGCACCCACGCCACCGCCGTCTACCAGCTTGACGGCGAGCTTCTGGTCGAGCTCGACCCTGCACAGCTCTTGGCCTTTGGCCGGGGCGCCGAGGGGGAAATGCCTTGAGCCATGCCCTGGGAGCCGCCGCGCGAGGCGTCGGGCCGGAGGCAGATCAGGAACGCCTGCGCGTCCTGATCTGCGATGATAGCGCGGTGATCCGCACCGCGACGGCGCGCATGCTGGAGGCGGACCCAGATCTTCAGGTCGTGGCCCGTGCCCGCAACGGTGAGGAGGCGGTGGCTGCGGTGCGCCGCGGCGGCATCGACGTTGCCGTTCTCGACATTGAGATGCCGGTCATGGATGGGCTGACCGCCCTGCCCCTGATGATGCAGTCGGATGCGAAGCTGCGCGTCATCGTCGTCTCGACCCTGACGACCCGTGGCGCCTCGGCGGCCATGGAGGCCCTGCGGCGCGGCGCGTCCGACTGCTTGCCCAAGCCGAGCAGCGGCGAGGAAAACTCCTTCGCCCAAGAGCTCGTCACTCGCGTGAAAGGCCATGGTGCCCTCCGCCGACGCGCGCCCGCCCGCGTGCCTGCCGTCCCCGCACCTGTGGGGTCAACCTTGGCGCCGATGCCTCCGTCCGGCCCGGCCGCGCCCGTGCTCGCCACTCGCCCCCGGTCCATGGGCGCGCAGGCCAGCATTCTCGCCATTGGCTCATCGACCGGTGGGCCACAGGCGCTCGCTGAAGTGTTCCGCGCCTTCCGTCGTGCACCTCGGATCCCCTTGATACTGACTCAGCACATGCCGCCCTCTTTTATTCCCATGCTGGCAGAGCATCTCAGCCGCCTTGGCGCCGTCCGCGCCGTTGTCGCCGAGGCCGGCACCGTGCCCCAGGCCGGTTACGCCTATCTGGCGCCGGGCGGGCAGCACCTTCTGGCCTCAGCCGGCACTCCGCCGGTGCTGCAGCTCTCCGACGGACCGGAGGAGCATTTCTGTCGTCCTGCAGTGGACCCCATGATGCGCAGCCTGGCGACGGTCTATGGCGACCGCTGCATTGCCGCCGTGCTGACGGGCATGGGCCATGACGGCGGGGCCGGCGCCGCCGCCATCCAGGCTGCCGGCGGATACGTGCTCGTGCAGGACGCGCAGAGCAGCGTGGTCTGGGGCATGCCCGGCGCGGTGGTGGAGCGCCGCGCGGCGCATGAGGTGCTGCCGCTCGCCGAACTGGCCCGCCGCTTGGCAGAACTGGCTGGTGCCTCGTGATCGACCCTCAGCACCGCCAGATTGCCCGGGTCGTCCAGGATGTTTCTGGCCTGGTCCTGGGGCCGGACCAGGGCTACCTCCTCTCCAGCCGGCTTGGGCCCGTGCTGCGCCAGAATGGATTGGCCGACCTGCCGGCTCTCGCGCAGCGGCTGGCCTTGCCAGGCGCGACCGATCTCGCGCGGCAGGTCGCCGAGGCGCTGACCACAAATGAAACGAGCTTCTTTCGCGACCGCCTTCCCTTCAATCACCTAGCCGGCACGGCCCTGCCGCGGATCGCTGCGGCGCGCCCGCGTGGCGCGACGCTCCGCGTTTGGTCCGCGGCCTGCTCGACGGGGCAGGAAGCCTACTCCGTGGCGATGCTGGCGCGGGAAGTCCAAGGATCCCTCGGTGGCCGGCGGGTGACCATCCTCGGCACCGATATCTGCAGCAAGGTGATCAGCCGGGCGCAGGAAGGCGTCTTCAGCACCTTCGAGGTCCAGCGAGGACTATCGCCCGAGCGCCTGACACGCTGGTTCACGCCTGAGGGCCCGAACTGGCGAGTCCAGCCCAGCTTGCGCGAGGATTGCCGCTTCGAGATGGGCAACCTGATCGGCCAAGTCTCGGTCACTGGATCCTTCGACGTGATCCTACTTCGCAACATCCTGATCTATCTCGACAAGCAGACGAAGGAGCAGGTGGTGGAGGCCTGCCTGAGGCGGCTGACACCTGATGGCGTGCTGTATCTCGGCGCGGCGGAGACGATGCTCGGCCTGTCCACCCGAGTCGTGCCGCGTCCGGACTATCGTGGGGCGTACTGCTTCGCCAGAGCCCTGCAGGGCATGCCCGCGTGAACGGTCAGGCCCCGCCCGGCGACCTGGCGCGCCGAGCGACAGCCGCAGCGGCCGCGTTGCGCGTCCTTCCCAATGGTCGAATTCAGGGCCGCGTCGCGAGCGCCGGCACGCTCTCGATCGAGGTCACGGGATTGCAGAGCATCCTCGCCTGTGGCGCGCGGGTGGAGGTGATGGGCGCCGCCGGCCCAGTTCCCGCTGAGATCGTAGCCCTCTCCCAAGACCGAGCTCGCGCGATGCCCTTCGGCCCGCTGGACGGCGTGCGTCTCGGCACCCCGGTGCTGTACCGAGGAGGGGCGGAGCTCCGCCCCGGCGCGGGCTGGCTTGGCCGCGTGGTGGACCCGCTGGGCCGGCCGATGGACGGACTCGGCCCCCTTCCCCCGGGCCCTGTGCCACATCCAGTTCGCCGCCCGCCGCCAGATGCCGGGCTGCGCGCCCGCCTAGGCCCGCGCTTGCATCTCGGCGTTCGGGCGCTGGACGCCTTCTGCACCATGCGCCGCGGCCAGCGCCTCGGCCTCTTCGCCGCTTCGGGCGTCGGCAAGTCTACCCTCCTATCCATGCTCGCGCGCGGCGCCGATTGCGATGTCGCTGTGCTCTGCCTCGTCGGTGAGCGCGGGCGCGAGCTGCGGGAGTTCCTCGAGGACGATCTGGGGCCAGAGGGACTGGCGCACAGCGTGGTGGTCTGCGCCACCTCAGATGCGCCGCCGCTGATGCGCCGCGAGGCCGCTTACGCCGCCATGACGGTGGCAGAGGCGCTCGCCGCAGAGGGCCGGCAGGTGCTGCTGATGATGGACAGCCTGACCCGCTTCGCGCTGGCTTGCCGCGAGATCGGCCTGGCTGCGGGGGAGCCGCCGGCAACTCGCGGCTATACCCCTAGTGTCTTTGCGGAGTTGCCACGCTTGCTGGAGCGCGCGGGCCCCGGCGCTGACCGCCCCGGCAGCGGAGCAATCACCGGCCTCTTCACCGTACTGGTAGAAGGCGACGACCACGACGAACCGGTTGCCGATGCAGTGCGCGGCATCCTGGATGGGCACGTCGTGCTTGACCGCCGGATCGGCGAGCGCGGCCGCTGGCCCGCCATCGACATCCTGCGCAGCCTGTCGCGTACCGTTCCGGGCTGCCTCACGCCGCCCGAGCGCGCGCTGATGACGCGCGCCCGCGGCATTCTCTCACTCCAGGGAGACATGGCGGAGCTTGTGCGCCTCGGCGCCTACAAGCCTGGGACGGACCCCGCGGTGGACGAGGCGCTGCGCCTCGGCCCGCGCATCGAAGCCTTCCTCTCCCAGCGCAAGGATGAGCCAGC
>DATCMG010000368.1:0-6345 GCA_036563555.1 Roseomonas sp.
GCTGGCTATTCGCTCGGCGGCGCGGACCTGCTGCGCCGCGCCATGGGCAAGAAGATCCGCTCGGAGATGCAGGCACAGCGCGCCATTTTCGTCGAGGGCGCCACAGGCCGCGGGATCCCGGAGGACAAGGCCGGCGAGATCTTCGACATGATGGAGCGCTTCGCGGAATACGGCTTCAACAAGTCGCATGCCGCCGCCTATGCGCTGATTTCCTACCAGACGGCCTGGCTGAAGGCGAACTATCCCGTCGCCTTCCTCGCGGCATCGATGACGCTCGACATGGCGAATACCGACAAGCTCGCCTCGCATCTGGCGGAGGCCGCGCGCCTCGGCATCAAGGTGCTACCGCCGGACGTGAATGCCAGCGACGCGGAATTCGCGGTGGAGGAACGAGAGGCCGAGGACGGCACGAAGACGCAGGCGATCCGCTTCGCGCTGGCGGCGGTGAAGCGTGTCGGCTTTGGCGCCATGCAGGATCTCGTGAAGGCACGGAAGGAGGGCGGGCCGTTCAAATCCCTCTCCGACTTCGCCGACCGTGTCGATCCCAAGCTGCTCAACAAGATGCAGGTTGAGAACCTCGCCCGCGCCGGCGCCTTCGAATCTCTCGATCCCAACCGCGCCCGCGTGACGGAGGGCGCCGAGCTGATCCTGCGCCGTGCCCAGGCCGCCGCCGGGGACCGCGGCAGCGCCCAGATCGGCCTGTTCGGTGCCCCCGGCGCCTCGGCCGATACGCCGCCGCTGCGCCTTCGTGACATGCCGGACTGGCCGCAGCTCGATCGCCTGAGCCAGGAGGCGGAGGCGATCGGCTTCCATCTCTCCGCCCACCCGCTGGACGCCTATCGCGAAGTGCTGCGGAAGCTGAATGTCTGCCCCATCGCGAAGATGACCGAGCGCGCCCAGGCCGGCGCCGCCCGGCTCAGGCTGGCGGGCACGGTGATCGGCACAAAGGAGCGTACGACCAAGACCGGCAGCCGCATGGCCTGGATCCGCATCTCGGACGCCAGCGGCAGCACGGAGGTCACCTGCTTCTCGGAGGTGCTTGGCAAGTGCCGGGAGATGCTGACCGAGGGCAATGCCGTGATGTTCAGCTCCGAGGTTCGTGTCGATGGGGAAGCGGTGCGCCTGACGGCCATGGATTGCGAGCCGCTGGAACGCGCCGCGCAATCCATCGGCCAGGGCCTGCGAATCGAGATCGCCGCGATGGAGGCCCTCGACCCGCTCCGGAATCTTCTCGAACGCGAGGGGAAGGGCAGGGGGGAGGTCATCATCATTCCCCGCACGGGCCCCGGGCAGGAGGTCGAGCTGACCCTGCCCGGCCGCTGGAACGTCTCGCCCCGTCTGGCGCAGGCACTGAAGGTGATCCCCGGCGTGGAGGCGGTGGAGGCCGCCTGAGCCGCTACCGCAGCCCGAAGCCCAGTGCCTTGAGCGTGGCCGCCATCGTGTCCCGCCCATGCAGCGCTGCGGCATCGGCCACGCGCTTGAGCATCCGGCTGGACCAGGTGGCTCGCCCCATCCCATTGGCCTCCGAGAAGGCGGCCAGCCTCTCGTCATAGGCGGCGATCGCCGCCGGCTCGTCCCGAACCGCGTAGGTCTCCCGGTGCAGCACCAGGGATTGCGGAAGGCGAGGCTTCACCGCGCTCGGCACCGCCGGGTCGGGCCAGCCGACGCAAAGGCCGAAGGCTGCGAAGGCGTTCGGGGGCAGGTCCAGTTCCGCTGCCACCTCTCGGGGCCGGTTCCGCAGCGCCCCCACATAGACGGTGCCCAGCCCCAGGGACTCGGCCGCGACCAGGGCGTTCTGCGCCGCGATCGCGGCATCGGCCAGCGCGACCATATAGGCCTCGAGATATTCGAGCCCCTCCAGCCGCTGCCCAGCGGCGGCGCCCAGCCGCTCCAGCCGGGACAGGTCCGCGATCCAGCAGAGAAAGAGCGGCGCCTGGCGAATGAAGCCCTGGTTCCCCGCCAGGACGGAAAGCCGCTCCTTCCGGGCCGGTTCTTCGACCGCCACCACGCTCCAGGCCTGCAGGTTGGATGAGGTTGGTGCGGATTGGGCGGCCGCCACCAGCGTTTCCAGAGTGCCCGGGGCCAGGGGGCGGTCGAGATAGTTCCGGACGGAGCTGTGGCTCAGCAGACTCTCGATCACGGGGCTTGTCGGGCCGGGCGGGAGCGGCATGCCGTAACGGGCTTGGGCGGGGGGAAGCGGCGGGCTCATCTCGGGCATCGTCCTGGGGGGGGCGGAAAGGGCGGCGAGACTGCCACCGAGGCGCCCTCTCGCCCAGGCGGCGGGCCAGCGCAATTGGATCGCGGCCGCCGCGACTCCATCTATATTCTCCCAGCGCCCGGCGATGGGCGCTGATGACATCCGGGAGAAGGCGATGAGCAGGGAATTCCTGGACGAACGCCGGCGCGCATTGGAAGAGGCGTTCTTCGCGAGGCACAATGACGAGCTGATCCGGCGGCTCCATGCCTCCGACCCCGACCGCTCGGAGAAGGAGAAGCTGGCCGATGCCTCCGGCCTGCGGGACGAAAAGCTGCTGGACCGGCTGGTGGCGCTCGGCTTCGGAAGCGCCACGGTCGCGGCCCTCTCGCTCGTGCCGCTCGTGGTCGTTGCCTGGGCGGATGGCGTCGTGGGTGAGAAGGAGCGCGCCGCCATCCTCTCCGCAGCGGGAGAGGCCGGGTTGGACGGAACCGGGCCGGGCCGGGACCTGCTCTCGCGCTGGCTGGCCGAAGCCCCGCCGCCGGCCCTCATCGTTGCCTGGACGGATTATGTCCACGCCCTCGCCCCCGAGGCGCGGGCCACGCTGCATCATCGGGTGATGAACCGGGCCCGGCAGGTGGCCGAGGCCGCGGGCGGTCTCCTTGGCCTGCTTCGCGGCATCTCGCCCGTGGAGGAACGCGCGCTGGCGAGGCTGGACGCCGCCTTCACGGCCTGAAGAGGGCAGGGCGGGCTTGCCCCGCCGCGCCCGCCATGCCATATCGCGCGCGCCGGACGCGGGATCTCCCGCGCCCGGCAAATCCGCACGCGGCGCGCCCTTCCGAGATAAGCGGCAGGGTCCGGTCCCTCGGTTCTTCCATCAGGAGGATCCCGAGGGCACAGCGCCGCGGAGGCCCAACCGGATCAATCGGAAGGAAGGAACCGCCACCATGGCGATGCCCGACGTTACCCTGCGCGGCCTGCTCGAGGCCGGCGTCCATTTCGGCCACCACACCCGCCGGTGGAACCCGAAGATGGCTCCCTACATCTTCGGCGTGCGCAACCAGGTCCACATCCTGGACCTGCAGCAGACCGTGCCCTTGTTCGACCGCGCGCTCCGCACCGTTCGTGACGTGGTGGCCGGTGGCGGCCGCGTGCTCTTCGTGGGCACCAAGAAGGCGGCGGCTGATTACGTGGCCGAGGCGGCGACCCGCTGCGGCCAGTATTATGTGAACCACCGCTGGCTGGGCGGCATGCTCACCAACTGGAAGACCATCACCGGCTCCATCAAGCGCCTGAAGCAGATGGACGAGCAGCTCGCCGGCAACACCCAGGGTCTCACCAAGAAGGAGATCCTGATGCTGACCCGCGAGCGCGAGAAGCTCGACCGCGCCCTCGGCGGCATCCGCGAGATGGGCGGCCTTCCCGACCTGATCTTCGTGATCGACACGATCAAGGAGAAGCTGGCGATCGAGGAGGCCAACAAGCTCGGCATCCCCGTGATCGCCGTCTGCGACTCCAATGCCGATCCCTCTGGCGTCGCCTTCCCGATCCCGGGCAATGACGACGCGATCCGCGCCATCAACCTGTATTGCGACATGATGGCCGCGGCCGTGTTCGACGGCATCTCCGCGGAGCTGTCGGCCTCCGGCGTCGATGTGGGCGCCCAGGCCGACCTGCCGGCCGATGTCCTGCCGGATGACAGCGATGCGCTGCCCTCCGTCCCGCAGGATGTCTCCTCCACCGGCGGCGTCGGCATCTTCGCCGAGAGCGTTCCGGACACCCTCGGCGGCGAGCGCGTGTCGGCCGGTCCGTCCCTCCCGACCGCTCAGACCAGCCCGAATGCGGGCGTGGACCATGAGACGATGGAGACGATCGTCCAGAACAACCGCGACGACGGCAACCGCGCCGGCTGATCGCCCGCGGGCCAGGGCGGGTTATTCCGCCCGGCTCGCAATGACCTGAACGCGCCGGGGTGGCATCGCTGCCCCGGCGTGTCGCATACACGCGGCGCCGATCCGTCCGAACGGATGCCGGCGCGCAAGATGACGGGAAGACGAAAATGGCCGAGATCACGGCAGCCATGGTCCGCGACCTGCGCGAGAAGACCGGCGCGGGCATGATGGACGTCAAGAAGGCCCTGGTGGAGAGCAATGGCGACGCGGAGGCCGCGATCGACTGGCTCCGCAAGAAGGGCCTTTCCGCCGCCGCCAAGAAGTCCGGCCGCGTGGCCGCCGAGGGGCTGATCGGCGTCGCTTCCGCCGGCACCAAGGCCGCCATGGTCGAGGTGAATGCCGAGACCGACTTCGTGGCCCGCAACGAGCAGTTCCAGGGCTTCGTCGAGACGGTCGCGAAGATCGCCCTCGATGCCGGCGAGAGCGTGGAGGCCATCAAGGCCGCCGCCTATCCTGGCGCCAGCCACTCGGTGGTCGAGGAGCTGACCCGCCTGATCGCCACGATCGGCGAGAACATGACGATCCGCCGCGCTCGCGTCCTTTCGGTCGGCTCGGGCGCCGTTGCCACCTATGTCCACAGCGCGGTGAAGCCGGGCCTGGGCAAGATCGGCGTGCTGGCCGCCCTTGAGGCCGCGGATGGCGGGGACGCCGTCCTCACCCTTGGCCGCCAGATCGGGATGCATGTCGCCGCCGCCCGTCCCGAGGCGCTCGACGTATCTGCCGTGGACAGCTCCGCCCTGGAGCGCGAGCGCGCGGTGCTGACCGAGCAGGCCCAGGCCTCCGGCAAGCCCCCCGCGGTCATCGAGAAGATGGTCGAGGGCCGTATCCGCAAGTACTACGAGGAAGTGGTGCTGCTGGAGCAGGTCTGGGTGCATGACGGCGAGAGCCGGGTGAAGGCCGTGGTCGAGAAGTCCGGCGCCAGGCTGGTGGGCTTCGCCCGCTTCCAGCTCGGCGAGGGCATCGAGAAGGAGACCTCGGACTTCGCCGCCGAGGTCGCCGCCGCCGCCGGCACGGGCGCCTGAGCGCCCATAGCCAGGTCTCAGCCGGGCGCCCCGTGCGCCCGGCCGGCTTCCTTCGATGGAGGCCAGATTGCCGCCGGACGCATGCCGCGCCCGGCGGATCCGCCTCCGCAGGTCGGCGCCTTGCCGGGACCGGCAGGCCCGACTAATTTCGCCAGCCCCCGGGACCGCAGCAAAGAATGACCAGCCTCCGCTACAAGCGTGTCCTGCTGAAGGTTTCGGGCGAGGCCCTGATGGGCAAGGGCTCCTACGGTCTCGACAGCGGAACGGTGAACGCGATCGCCGAGGACATCTTCGCCGTGACGCAGCTCGGCATCGAGGTCGGGCTCGTGATCGGCGGGGGCAACATCTTCCGCGGCGTCTCCGGCGCCGCCGCCGGGATGGACCGCGCCCAGGCGGATGGCATGGGCATGCTGGCAACCGTCATCAACGCGCTGGCCATGCAGAACGCGCTGGAGAAGGCGGGTGCGCCGACCCGCGTCCAGTCCGCCATTCCCATGGCAAGCCTCTGCGAGCCCTTCATCCGCCGCCGCGCCGAGCGGCACATGGAGAAGGGGCGGGTGGTGATCTTCGCCGCCGGCACGGGCAATCCCTTTTTCACGACCGACACCGCCGCGGCATTGCGTGCCGCCGAAATGGGTTGTGACGCGTTGCTCAAGGGCACGCAGGTGGATGGAGTCTACACCGCTGACCCTCGCAAGGACCCGCTCGCCGAACGCTATGAGGCGCTGACCTATCTGGACATGCTCGCCCGCGATCTTGCAGTGATGGATGCCGCCGCGATCTCGCTCGCCCGCGAGAACAAGCTGCCGATCATCGTCTTCAACATCCACGAGCCGGGTGCCTTCACCGCCGTCATGAAGGGCGAAGGGCGCTTCACCACGGTTCACGAGAGCTGAGAGACACGCCATGGCCGCCCCCCCGAATTTTCCCGATCTCCGCAAGGATCTGGTCCGCCGCATGGATGGCGCGCTGGAGACGCTGCGCAAGGAATTCTCCGGCCTCCGCACCGGCCGCGCGAGCCCCGCGCTGCTGGAGCCCATCCGGGTCGAGGCCTATGGCACCAACCAGCCGCTTGCCCAGGTGGCCAACATCTCCGTGGCCGGGCCCGGCCTGCTTTCCGTGCAGGTCTGGGACAAGTCGGTGACCAAGGCGGTCGAAGTCGCGATCCGCGACGCCA
>DATCMG010000193.1:0-7585 GCA_036563555.1 Roseomonas sp.
GCTGCCGCGCCGGGGCGGGGCCTTCAGCTACTCCCACTCTGCCCTGCCACTCGAAGTCTCGGTAGGCCGTTATTGCTCCATTGCGGTAGGCATGACGGTTATGGGCAACGCTCACCCGCACGAGTGGATCAGCACCTCCCCATTCAGCTACGGAAGCTGGCGCAACCACGGTAATATTATTGCGGCTGTGCGCGACGCGGGGCTGGAGGGCCGATGGGAAGCGCTGAAAGCCAACAGGCACAAAGCTTTCCCCGTGATCGGCAATGATGTCTGGATCGGCCAGGAGGTACTGCTCGGGCGCGGGATCACGGTAGGAGACGGCGCCGTGATCGGCGCGCGCTCCCTCGTGCTGCACGACGTCGAGCCCTTCACTGTCGTTGTCGGCTCCCCTGCCCGGGCCAAGCGCCTCCGTTTCCCGGAGCGCCTGGTGCAGCGCATCCAGGCCCTGCGCTGGTGGAACTACCACTTCACCGAGTTCCGGGGATTCCGTTTCGACCAGCCGGAGGCTTTCCTCGACCAGTTGGAGGAGGCGATAGCACGGGGGTTACAGCCCTACCGACCGGAGCCGCTGCGAGCCGCCGACCTTCTCGCAGCGGCGGGATAGACCCGGACTGATAGGAGAACGCTCTAGTAGCGGTAGTAGGGGCCCCTGCCCGGACGCGGCGCGTAGTAGCGCGGCGGGGGTGGGGGCGGCGGGACGTAGTAGGCCGGCGGCGGGCGGCGCCAGTGCCGGCGGTAGTAGTAGCCGGGCGGCGGGGGCGGCGGCACGTAGTAGGCCGGCGGCGGGGCGTAGTAGTATTGGGCGGGCTGCAATGCCCCGGTCACCGGGGTGGCCGGCATCGCGGCCGCCGGCGGGGCGGCATCGGCCGGGCGCGGGGCCGCGGCCAGGGCACCGGCCATGACCGCCGCGGCAAGCGCGATGCGGTAGGGGCTGGGCAGGGACGGGATCATCTCGGGGGCTCCTCCATCCGCCGGTTTCCCGGCTGGGGACGCCCAAGAGATGGGCGTCCATCACGGCGGAACGGAGGCATGGGGCGCCGCATTGCGGCGGTGCCCCGCCAAATCATCATCAAGCTTCCGCGAACACCCGGGCGAGGGTGGCGCGGACATGGGTGAAGTCGCGCTGCGGGTCCATCACGCCGTCCAGCGCCTCGGGGGCGATGAGGGCGGTGACGGCGGGGTCGGCCAGGAGGTTGTCGCGGAAGGTCCGGCCGCCGGGGGTGCCGAGGTTTTCCCAGGTGGCCATGGCGTTGCGCTGCACGGTCGCATAGGCGTCCTCACGCGACATGCCGGCCTGGGTGAGGGCCAGCAGGACCTTCTGGCTGTGGACGACGCCGCCGAGGCTTTCCAGGTTCGCCTTCATGCGCGCGGGATAGATGGTCAGCTTCTCCATCATGCCGGCGGCGCGGGTGAGGGCGAAGTCGAGGGCGATGGTGGCGTCGGGGCCGATCACGCGCTCGACGCTGGAATGGCTGATGTCGCGCTCATGCCAGAGGGCGACGTTTTCCAGCGCGGGCATGGCGTAGCCGCGGACCAGGCGGGCGAGGCCGGTGAGGTTCTCGGAGAGGACCGGGTTGCGCTTGTGGGGCATCGCGGAGGAGCCCTTCTGGCCGGGGTGGAAGTATTCCTCGGCCTCGCGGACCTCGCTGCGCTGGAGATGGCGGACCTCGGTGGCCAGGCGCTCGATGGCGCTGGCGGCGACGGCGAGGGCGCAGAAATAGGCGGCGTGGCGGTCGCGCGGGACGACCTGGGTGGAGACGGGCTCGGGGCGGAGACCGAGGCGCTGGGCCACGAAGGCTTCGACGGCGGGATCCACCGAGGCGAAGGTGCCGACTGGGCCGGAGATGGCGCAGGTGGCGACTTCCTCACGCGCCGCGACGAGGCGCTTCCGGCAGCGGGCGAACTCGGCCCAGTGGCCGGCGAGCTTGATGCCGAAGGTGGTCGGCTCGGCATGGATGCCGTGGGAGCGGCCGATGGTGGGGGTGAGGGCGTGTTCCTCGGCGCGGGTGCGGAGCGCGGCGAGGAGGGCGTCCATGTCGGCGATCAGCAGGTCGGCGGCCTTGACGAGCTGGAGGTTGAGGGCGGTGTCTAGAACGTCGGATGACGTCATGCCCTGGTGCATGAAGCGGGCGTGTTCGCCCATGCCGCTGCCATCCGGGCGCTTTTCGCCGAGCCAGGTGAGGAAGGCGATGACGTCGTGTCGGGTGACGCGCTCGATCTCGTCGATGCGGTCGAGGTCGGCCTGGGAGATGGTGGCGACGCGGCGGTCGCCCTCGCGCCGGATGGCCTCGGCGGATTCGCGGGGGATGGTGCCGAGATCCGCCATGGCCTGGGCGGCCAGGGCCTCGATTTCGAACCAGATGCGGAAGCGGGCCTCGGGGGACCAGATCGCGGCCATCTGGGGGCGGGTGTAGCGCGGAACCATCGGTGCCTCCTTGGCGCCGCCCCAGGAGCCCCGGGGTGAGCGTGGGACCGGCGCGGGGGCGGTATCCGGGGGGCGGGGCGGCGTCAACCACGCATCGGCCGGGGGGGTGGTCCCCCGGCGCGACATATGAATGGTTGCTCAGGGATTGCTGATTGTTTATGCGCCAACGGCCGCGCGGCATCGCGCGGGGGAAGCCGCGAGGGCGCGGCGGGCGTTCCTGCCCATGGCAGGGACGCGTTCATTCATGACCGGCGCCCATTTCTGGCGTTCGGCAGGGGAGGCAGATCGCCGATGGGAGCGGATTGGTTTCTCGCCTTGGGGCAGGTCCTTCTGATCGACCTGGTGCTCGCGGGCGACAATGCCATCGTGGTCGGCATGGCCGCGGCCGGCCTGCCGCCGGACCAGCGGCGCAAGGCGATCCTGTGGGGCATCGGCGCCGCGACCATCATGCGCATCGGCTTCGCGGCGATCACGACGCAGCTTCTGGCGATCATCGGCCTGACGCTGTTCGGCGGGCTGCTGCTGCTTTGGGTCTGCTGGAAGATGTACCGCGAGCTGCGTCAGGGGCATGAGCAGCACCAGGGCGCCGAGGTGGTGTCGGGTCACGACATCGCCGATTCCGGCGATGGCGGCGCGCCGAAGAAGACGCTGGGGCAGGCGATCATTCAGATCCTGGTCGCCGATGTTTCCATGTCGCTCGACAACGTGCTGGCGGTGGCCGGCGCGGCGAAGGAGCATCTGGATGTGCTTGTCATCGGCCTCGCCATTTCGGTGGTGCTGATGGGTGTGGCGGCGACCTTCATCGCGCGGCTGCTGGAGAAGCATCGCTGGATCGCCTGGGTGGGTCTGCTCGTCATTCTCTATGTGGCGGTGGAGATGATCTGGGCCGGGTCGGGCGAGGTGAGCGCCTGGTTCTCGGGCACGCCGGCGACGCCTCCCGCGGCACAATGAGAGCTGGCCCCCGCCAATATGGCGGGGGAGTTAAGGCCTTGTCATGAATGGGTTTTGGCGCCGTCCGGGCAACCGGGCGGCGCTTTCGCGTCCGGGGGGTGGGGTCTAGGGTCCGCGCGCGGGCGGGGACCCCGGGCGGTGCCCGGCGACCGGCCCGGTTCCCATCAGAGACGAGGCTGCGCGGCGCCCGGTGGCGGTGCGGCGGCCTGACCGGAGACGTTCATGGAATCCATCACCAGTGCCTTGCCGCAGCTCCTGGAGATCATGTGGCTCAATATCATCCTGTCCGGCGACAATGCGGTGGTGATCGGGTTGGCGGCGGCGGGGCTGCCGGAGAGTCAGCGCAACAAGGCGGTGCTGTTCGGCATTGGTGCCGCGGCGGTGTTGCGGATCGTCTTCTCGCTGATCGCGCAGCAGCTCCTGGCCCTTTGGTGGATCGACATCGTGGGCGGGCTGGCGCTGCTCTACATCGCCTTCAACTTCCTCATGGAGCTGCGGAAGTCGCAGCATGAGGAAGCGACCGAGGGGCATGCGCATCACGACAAGACGCTGATGGCGGCGCTGTGGCAGATCATCCTGGCCGACGTTTCCATGTCGCTCGACAACGTGCTGGCGGTGGCGGCGGTCGCGCGCAGCAACGTCACGCTGCTGATCGTGGGCCTGGCGATTTCCATCGTGATGATGGGGCTTCTGGGCGGGCTGCTGGCGCGCGTCCTGGATCGCTACAGGTGGATTGCCTATTTGGGCGTCGCGCTGATCGCCTATATCGGGGCACAGCTGCTTTGGGAGGGCCTGGTCATGGCGAATGCGACGCTGAACATGGGGCTGCCGCTGCCGGCCCCCCATGACGCGACCCATTGAGGGGGACGGCTTGACCGGAATCCCGGGCGGAGTGGTGCTGGGCCACCTCGCGCATTCTTCGGTGCGGGCGGCGTTGGGGCCGGTTCTGCTGGCCGCGGGGTTGCTGGCGGGGTGCGCCGCGCCGGAACAGGTGGAGGCACCGCGGGAGCGGCCGTCCATCGATGCCGTGCTGGCACGGCTGCCGGCCCAGGTCGCGGGTTTTGAGCGCGGCGTGGTGCAGGACGTGGCGCCGGGCGATCCCGGCGCGGGGAAGGTCGTGGAATACGTCACGCCCCGGCGCGTCGCGGTGGCCTATGTGTTCGTGTACGACATGGGGCGGCCCACGGTGACGCGGGCGGATCTGCCGGCGGAGGTCGAGCGGGCGATCTCGGAGGCGACGGCGCTGCCGTCGGACCGGACGGGGCGTCAACTCTCGGTGGCGTCGCGCACGCCGCTGCCGGCCCGCGGCGGGGATCTGTCCTGCGCGGCGCTGGAGGGGAGCTTCGGGCGGACCCAGGTGGAGCGCCAAGTCTGCGTCGGCGTGGCAGGCGAGCGTTTCCTGCGGGTGCAGGTGACGATGCCGAGCCGGGGCGGGCCGGTGGCCGATGCGCGGGGCTTCGCGGCGGAAGTGGCCGCGGCCGCACAGGGCGGATAGCCATTCCGGTGTCCGGGGGAGGCGCAGCCTCTCCCGGAGGTTGCGGCCATGCCGGTGGCCCGATGAGCTGGCGCGGTGGAGGAGCGATCAGGAGGCGGAGCCTCCTGCGGGGCTCATCCCAGGCAGCGCAGGAACAGCACCGAGGGATGGACCGCCTCGCCCACCTCGGCGGCGCTGCGGCGCTCGGTGCTGCTGGCGGTGCGGGGGCGGATGTTGTTCTCGCGCAGGAAGGCCAGGGCTTCCTCGGTCTTGACCGCGAAGTTCACGTTCTGGGGGATGTCGCCGGTGCGCTGGGCGACGCGCTGGGCGTTCAGCTTGCTCGTGATGATGCCGACCACATTGCCCGACAGGTCCATCAGCGGGCCGCCGGAATTGCCGGGCTGGACCGGTGCGCTGATCTGGAAGTGGGCGCGGTTGTCGGCGAGGCCGGCCAGGGCGGAGATGTCGCCGGTGGTCAGGGTGGGGCCGGAGGCGAGCATGCCGGCGAGCGGGAAGCCATAGGTCACGACCGGATCGCCGCGGCGGAGATCGGGGCCGGCGCGGAAGGTCAAAGGCGGGCCGGCCGCTTCGCGCAGGTCGAGGAGGGCGAGGTCGCGGCGGTTGTCGCGGGCGCGGACGGTGGCGGTGATCTCGCGGCCCTCGGCATTGCGGACGCGGAGATTGCGGCAGCCGCGCACGACATGGTCGTTGGTCAGGACCTGGCGTTCGGTGATGACGAAGCCGGTGCCGGAGGAAACCTCGCGGGAATTGGGTGGCGGGGCCTCGCGCGGGTCCAGCGGCGGCGGCTTGCCGGCGGGGCCGCCCGGGGGCTGGGCGCGTGGCTCCGGGGCCGATGGTGGGCGCGAGGGCGGGCCGGGGCGGCGGGGGGCCGGGTCCGGCATGTCGTAGAGCGGCGGCGGCTTGCCGTCCGGGACCGGGGCCTGGATGCGGGAGGGAGCGGCCGGGGCGGGCTTGTTCGGGTCGATGACGAGCTGCGCGAGGCCGGGGGACGCGGCGAGCAGCAGGGCGGGGAGGACCGCGACGAGGGGGGCGCGCATGGTGCGAGGGTGGGGTTGCACGGGCGGATGGTCAATCGGCTCTCCGCTCCGTCGTTCCGCTTCCGGGTCAGGCGGGGTGAGCCTGCTCAGAGCAGGCCCTCGCGGCGGAAGGAGAGGTGGCGGCCGTTGCCGATGATGAGGTGGTCGTGGATGGCGATGCCGAGGGTGGCGGCGCCGGACTTGATCTCGGTGGTCATCTCGATATCGGCGCGCGACGGCGCCGGGTCGCCCGAGGGGTGGTTGTGGACAAGGATGAGGGAGGTGGCGCCGAGTTCCAGGGCGCGCTTGACGACCTCGCGCGGGTAGACCGGGGTGTGGTTGACGGTGCCCTTCGCCTGGGCCTCGTCGGCGAGGAGGCGGTTCCTGCTGTCGAGGAAGAGGACGCGGAACTGCTCGACGGGCTCGCGGGAGAGGGCGGCGGAGAGATAGGCGATCAGCCGGTCCCAGTTGTTGAGGACGGGCTGGTCCCGCACCTCCTCGGCCAGGAGCTTGATGGCGGCGGCCTGGACCAGGCGCAGGGCGGCGATGGCGGAATCGCCGATGCCCTCGACGGCGCGGAGATCTGATTCGGGGGCGGTGACGGTGCGGGCGAAGCTGCCGAAGCGGGCCATGAGGCGCTTGGCGTGGGGCTTGGTGTCCACGCGCGGCAGGGCGAGGAAGAGGAGCATTTCCAGCAGCTCGTAATCGGCCAGGGCCTCGGGGCCGGCGCGGAGGAGCTTTTCGCGGAGGCGCTTGCGGTGGCCCTCGGGGCCGGGGGGCGCGTCCGTGGCCGGGCGTGGGGGCTGGGGGCGGGAGAGGGCGGGGCTGTCGAGCAGGGTGGCGAAGCCTGGGCTTGCCTCTTCCATGCCGGGCCTGCGGGCCAAGGATGCCTCCGCTTTTCGTGAGCGGTGAAGATGGGGCGGGGCGAGGGGTATGTCCATCAGGGAGGGCGCCGCTTTGGCGGGGCCGGGCTTGTCGCGTTCCTGGTGGACCGGCCGTTGCTCGTTGGCCAGCCTTGCGGCAGGGGTGGGTTGGTCGATGGCGCCCGTGGGATTCCGGGTACGGCAGGGAAGATCGCGTTGGAACTGCTGGAATTCGCGAAGGGGATCAGAATCCGCGGGGATGAGGTGCATTTCGCCGCTCCCGCGCTGGATGCTTATTTCAGGGATATCTTTCCGGGCGTTCTCCGCGCCGATCTGCCCCGCTACGTCTTCGCTGCGGTTTCTCACGCCGCCCTGATGTGCCTCCGGCGGGAATTGCTTGAGAAGGGCTTCGCTCTCGGGGTGGCGGGTTCCGACGAGGTTCCGCTGCGCGCTGCCATGGCCGGCACGCATCCGGATCTCCGCTTCATGCTCTGGCCCGGGAACATATCCGGCGAGGCTTCTGGCCGGGTGATGCGGTGCCTTTTGTTCGAGCAGCCCATGACCGGTTCGGGCATTACCGGTCCGGGCGTGATTTCCGCCGCCGTTCCCATGCCGCCGCCGCGAGATCCCCATGGGACGACCTGTGTCGGCCTGCTTGGGCCGCAGGTGAAGATTCCGGACGAGCCGCCATGGCAGGGTGCGTCCTATTTCGATTTCGGGACATTCACCTTGCTGGTGCGGCCATGACGCTTCCGGGTTCCTGTACGCTTTCCTCGGTCGCCGACCTGCCTTCCGTCGATACGATGCAGGCCCTGATCGAAGCGCCCCGGGGCTG
>DATCMG010000379.1:0-4098 GCA_036563555.1 Roseomonas sp.
GGCGGATGCCGCTTCCGCGCCGTAGCGGAGGATCGCCTGCAGCTCCTGCGGCATTGCCTCGTATTTCTGCCGGTTGAACAGGATTTCGAAGCTCTCCACCCGTTGGTGGTAGCTCTGGATCATGTAGGTCTTCGCGACATCGGGGAAGCCGAGCACGCGATCGGAGGATGGGTTGTTGAACTCCGCCCCGTCGATCACGCCGCGCTCCAGCGCCGGCACGATCTCGCCGCCGGGCAGCGACACGACGGCGGCACCCATTTCGGCCAACAGGTCGGCGGCCAGGCCCACGGTGCGGTATTTCAGGCCGCGGATCTGCTCCGGCCGCTCGATCGGCTGCTTGAACCAGCCGAAGGGCTGCGTCGGCATCGGGCCTGAGAGGAAGCCGACGGCATTCACCTTCAGGATGTCGTGCATCAGCTCCTTGTACAGGGCCTCGCCACCGCCGTGATAGAACCAGCCAAGCAGCTGGTTCGCATCCCCGAACCAGGGCGGCGTGGTGCCGAACAGGGAGAAGGCCTTGTTCTTGCCGAACCAATAGGCCGAGACACCATGCCCGCCATCCAGCGTGCCGGTATTCACCGCATCGAGCACCTGGAAGGCGCCGACGACGGCACCGGCGGCCAGCAACTCCACCCGAAGCCGCCCGCCGGCCATGCGGTTCACCCGCTCGACATAGTCCTGGGCAAATTCATGGAAGATGTCGCGCTGCGGCCAGGTAGACTGGAAGCGGAGCGTGGTGGTCTGCGCGCGGCTGACGCTTGGCGTGGCCAGCACCGCGGCCCCGGTGGCACCGACCGCGGCGGCGCGCAGCAGGCCACGCCGGCCCGCCTTTCCTTTCTCGGACATATTCACCTTCCCTCGTGGACGGCATCTGACGGCCGTGCTCGACGGGAAGCCTGCCGAGAAACTAACGGGCTTGCAACATCCTTCGTTGTAGCGGGCGCTACTTCTCGACGAAGGCCTTCTCGACCACGAAGTGGCCGGGCTCGTGATGGCTGCCCTCCTTCATGCCGAGGGCTTCGAGCCGCGCGCGCGTGTCCACCAGCATCTCGGGCGAGCCGCAGAGCATCACGCGGTCATTCTCCGGCGAGAGCGGCGGCAGGCCGAGATCGGTATAGATGCGGCCGCTGTCCATCAGCTCCGTGACACGGCCGCGCGTCGGGAAGTCCTCCCGCGTCACGCTGGGGTAGTAGATCAGCTTTCCCCGGACCATCTCGCCCAGGAACTCGTGCTGGGTCAGTTCCTTCGTAATGTAGTCGCGATAGGCCAGCTCCTCCACCTCGCGCACCGTATGGGTCACGATGACCTTCTCGAAGCGGTCATAGGCCTCGGGCTCGCGGATCAGGGACATGAAGGGCGCCAGGCCCGTGCCGGTGGAGAGGAACCACAGGTTCTTGCCCGGCAGCAGGTTGTCCAGCAGCAGCGTGCCGACCGGCTTGCGGTTGATCAGCATGGTGTCGCCCGGCTGGATGTTCTGAAGGCGCGACGTCAGCGGCCCGTCCTGCACCTTGATGGAGAGGAACTCCAGCGTGTCCTCCCAGGGCGGGGATGCCACCGAATAGGCCCGCATCAGCGGCTTGCCCTTCACCATCAGCCCGATCATCGCGAACTGCCCAGCCTGAAAACGGAAGCCAGGGTCGCGCGTGCAGCGGAAGGAGAAGAGCCGGTCGGTCCAGTGCCGGACGTCCAGCACGGTCTCCGTCAGGAAGGCGGACATGGCGGGGCGGGTGGGGTCCGCGCTCGGCCGGGCAGGGGTCTTGGGATCAGCGGTCGGCATGCCGGGACGTATGGGGTGGGGGCGCCGCTTGTGCAATGCGGGAAGGCGCTGCTTGCCCCTCACGCCTTGAGGCGCGGCCCTTGTCCCGGCAGCATCCCGGCCATGTCCGATTCCCCGCCGCTCGGCCCTGAAGTCGATCCCACCCCCCGCCCGCTGCCTGCCCGCATCCCCCATCGTGGCGCCAGCGTGACGCTGGAGCCGCTGCATATACGGCACGCCTCCGAGTTGTGGCAGGCCGCCCAGGCGCCGGGGGCGGAGCCGGGCTGGGCCTATCTCGGCTACGGCCCCTTCGCGGATGAGGCGGCGATGCGCCGCCATGTCGCCGGTTTCGCCGCCCAGCACGACCCGATCGCCTGGGCCATCCGCCCGGACCGGACCGGCACCGCCGATGGCTGGCTGACCCTGATGGAGATCTTCCCCGCCGATTCAGCCATCGAGATCGGCCATATCTGGTTCTCCCCCCGGCTCCAGCGCAGCCGGGCGGCGACGGAAGCCATGTTCCTGCTGATGCGCCACGCCATGGACGATCTCGGCTACCGCCGCCTGGTGTGGAAGTGCCATGCCCTGAACCAGCCATCCCGCGACGCCGCCGCCCGGCTGGGCTTCCGCTACGAGGGCACGCTGCGGGCTGTCAAAATCGTGAAGGGCCGGCTGCGGGACACGGCGCAGTTCTCCATCCTGGCCAATGAGTGGCCGGCGCGACGCGACGCCATCGCGGCCTGGCTGGAGGATTCCAACTGGGATGTGGAGGGACGCCCCCGGGCGCCGCTCGCCCGCGTGGACAATCCGCCGCTGCCCTGGCTGGCCGGCTGAGCCTCGCCGCCCGGCATGGCCTCGTGCAGGCGGCCTGTTCCGCCTGCGCTGGAACCCGGCCTCGGCGCGGCCGCCACCTGACCCGGGTGGAGGACAACGCATTCATCCTGCCCCGCGTGCCGGAATTTCTTCGCGCCCGCTGATGCCACCGCCGCCCCATTTGGGCGGGCGATGGATGGACAGGATCATGGCCCTGCCGCAGCATCCGACCCGATTCCAGGGGGACCCATGGCAGACGAGGATCACGGCAGTGGCTTCATGCCGGGGGAGCGGGCTTCGCTTCCCCAGGTGGCCGGCGGTCTGCTGGCAGGCCTCTCCTTCGCGGCGAAGGACCTCTATGACGTCGCCGGCCACCCCACGACCTATGGCAATCCCGACTGGGCCCGCACCCATCCCGTGGCCGCCGCGACCGCGCCGGCCATCCTGGCGCTGGCCGAGGCGGGGGCGCGCTTCCTGGGCAAGACCAAGACCGTCGAGCTGGCCTTCGGGCTGACCGGCGAGAATGTGTGGTACGGTACGCCGCTGAACCCTGCCGCGCCCGACCGCTTTCCCGGCGGCTCCTCCTGCGGCAGTGCCTCGGTGGTGGCGGGGGGCGAGGCGGATATCGCGCTCGGCTCCGACACCGGCGGGTCGGTGCGGATCCCGGCTTCCTATTGCGGGATCTACGGCATCCGGCCCTCCTGGGGATCGGTCTCACTCGTCGGCGCGCGGGGGCTGGCGCCGTCCTATGACACGGCGGGCTGGTTCGCTGCCCGTGCATCGGTGCTGCGCCTGGCGGGGAATGCGCTGCTGCCCGAGGGCGGCGAGGGGTCGCTCGGGCCTCTCCTGTGCGTGCAGGACGCCTGGATCAACGCGCAGCCCGCCGTTGCCTCGGCGCTGAGGCCGGCGCTCGAGGCGGTGGAGCGGATCCTCGGCTCCTGCCTCCAGCTACACCTCGTGCCTGAGACACTGCCCGTCCTCTACGAGCATTTCCGCAGCGTGCAGTCTGAGGAAGCCTGGACGACGCTGGGCGCATGGGTGATGGAGGCCGCCCCGCGATTCGGCCCTGGCGTGGGCGAGCGCTTCGTCACGGCACGCACGCTGGAGCCGGGTAAGGCCGCGGCTGGTCGCGCGTTCCGCCGGCGCTTCCGGGAAAGGCTGATGGGGCTGCTCGGGGGCGGGGCGGTGATGGTCTACCCGACCTCGCCACTCGTCGCGCCGAAGCTCGATTCCTCGCCCGCCGAGCAGCTTTGGGTCCGCGAGGTGACCATCGGCGTCACCGCCATCGCCGGCATGGGCGGGCTGTGCGAGGTCTCGATTCCCGCCGCGAAGGTGGATGGCGCGCCGGTTGGTCTTTCCCTCGTCGCGGCGCCGGGGCGGGACCGGGCATTGCTGGCACTGGCGGAGCGTGTCGCCGAACAGATGGGACTGCCTGTATGACGGCCGGGCAATCCGGACCGATCCGTGGCGCGCGGGGCATATCCGGCGCCCGGATTCTGTTTTAGGCATCGCCCATGCCGATCCGCGAC
>DATCMG010000385.1:0-2307 GCA_036563555.1 Roseomonas sp.
GCTGGCGGGAAGGCTGCGCGGCCCGGCCATGGTGTTGGTCGGGGAACTGGACCAGGCTTCCCCGGTCTCGGCCGCCGAGGCGATCCGGGATGCCATCCCCGGCAGCAGCCTGGCGGTGCTGCCCGGCGTCTCCCATATCCCGACCTTCGAGGCGGCGGAGGCGGTCACGGCGGCGCTTCTCGCCCATCTCTCCCCGGCGCCGGCGGGCGACACGCACGCGGCCGGCATGGCGGTGCGAAAGGCCGTGCTGGGCGAGGCCCATGTCGCCCGCGCGCAGGCGAATGTCACCGCGCTGGACGCCCCCTTTCAGGATTACATCACGCGCAATGTCTGGGGGCAGATCTGGACCCGGCCAGGCCTGCCGCGCCACACGCGCTCGCTCCTCACCCTCGCGGTCACGGCCGCACTGGCGCGGGAGGGCGAGTTCGCCCTGCATGTGCGCGCCACGCGCAACACCGGCGTGACGCCGGAGGAAATCGCGGAGGTTCTGCTGCAGGTGGGCGCCTATGCGGGCGTGCCCGCGGCCAATCACGCGCTGAAGATCGCCAAGGATATCCTGGCGCAGATGGAGGAAGCCCCATGAGCGACATCGTTCACGGCTATCGCCGCCCAAACCCGGCCACCCAGCCGCCGCTGAACTCCCCATCCTATGGAAGCACGCAGGCGCGCTACCCGCAGCAGCCGCTGCTCGAACTGCCGCACACGCTGACGGAGACGAGCAGCCCGGTCTTCACCCCCGCCCGCTACCCGGAAATTCAGGACCTGACGGTTCTGGAGAACGGTAAGGGCGAGGCGATGGGCGAGCGCATCATCGTTGCCGGTCGCCTGACGGATGAGGATGGCCGCCCCATCCGCCACGCCATGGTCGAGGTCTGGCAGGCCAATGCGGCCGGCCGCTACAACCATGAGGGCGACACGCATGACGCCCCGCTGGACCCGAATTTCCGCGGCATGGGCCGCGTCTTCACCGACGATGATGGCTGGTACCGCTACGTCACCATCCGCCCCGGCGCCTATCCCTGGCGGAACCACCAGAATGCCTGGCGTCCGAACCACATTCATTACAGCCTGTTCGGCCACGGCTTCGCCCAGCGCATGATCACCCAGATGTATTTCCCGGGCGACCCGCTGCTGCCGCTGGACCCGATCTTCAACACGGTGGCGGACGAGGCCGCGCGGAACCGCCTGGTCTCGAAGTTCGACCTGGAGATCACCAAGCCCGAATGGGCACTGGGCTACCGCTTCGACATCGTCCTGCGCGGGCGTGAGGCGACCCCGATGGAGGATGGCCACCATGGCTGACGTGACACCGGAGGTCGGGCCTTCCGAGGCGCTGGCGGCCTCCGCGCACCAGACCGCCGGTCCCTACTGGCACCTCGTGGATTTCCCGGAATGGGCTGACACGACGCGCCACTTCGCCGATGCCCTGCCCGAGGGCGCGCAGCGCATCACCCTGAACGGCACCGTGACCGATGGAACCGGCGCGCTGGTCACGGATGCCCTGGTCGAGATCTGGCACGCCGATCCCTCCGGCCGCTATCCCGACCAGAATGGCGATCCCACCGCCTTCCAGGGCTATGGCCGCTGCGCGACCGACAAGCAGGGGCGCTTCCGTTTCGTCACCCTCAAGCCCGGCCCGGTTCCGGTCGGGCCGCATGCTGGCGGCAATGCGATCCAGGCGCCGCATGTCGCGCTTGCCGTTTTCGCACGCGGGCTGCTCCAGCACCTCTCCACCCGCCTCTATTTCGAGGGCGAGGCGCTGAACGCGACGGACCCCGTGCTGAAGGCGGTTCCCGAGGCGCGGCGCGGCACGATGATCGCGAAGCCCGCCGGCAACGGCACCTGGAACCTCGACCTGCGCCTGCAAGGCGAGGGCGAGACCGTCTGGATGGCCGTCTAGCGATGGCTGTCAATCCGGCGGACGGGGCCGTCTGGGGCGTCCTCTACGGCACCGAGGCCATGCGCGGCGCAGTGGGGGAAATGGCGCTCCTCCAGCGGATGCTGGATGTCGAGGCGGCGCTGGCCCGCGCCGAGGCAGGGCTCGGCATCGTGCCCGAGGCCGCCGCGCGCGCCATCACCGCGGCAGCCCATGCTGGCCGGCTGGACCTGCCGAAGCTCGCCGCCGCCACGCGAAACACCGGCTACCCCGTGGTGGGGCTGGTGAAGCAGCTTGGCGCGCTGGCAGGCGAGGAGGCGGCGCGCTGGACCCATTGGGGGGCCACGACCCAGGACATTCTCGACACTGCCCTGGTTCTGGCGCTGCGCGACGCCTTCGCGCTGATCCGCACGGATCTGGACGCGACCATC
>DATCMG010000390.1:0-1845 GCA_036563555.1 Roseomonas sp.
GATGACGACCCGGCAGCGCACGCAGGTCTCGGAGTTCGCGTGTGACATCGCCGACACGTGGCTAACGATGCGTGCCTATCCCACGGCAAACGGCCTGTCGATCTATCTGCACGATGTCTCCGCCGAACGCAACCTCGAGCAGGAATTACGTGTCGCGGAGATCCGCTTCCGGGCCCTGGTCGAGCAACTTCCGGCGGCGGTGTTCATGCATGCCGACGATCCAGACCAGACGGCCCTGTATCTCAGCCCGTACAACGAGATCCTCACCGGATACCCGCTCGACCGGACCGATGTCTACCAGAGCTTTGTGGCCTTCCGGGAGCACATTCACCCCGAAGACCAGGTGCAGGTGATCCGCGCATCACAAGCGCGCGGCGGCCAGCCCGGTCAGTACAGCCTGGAGTACCGCTTTCGGCGGGCGGATGGCGAGTACATCTGGATCAGCGATGTCTACTCGGCCATGACGGACGACGCGGAGGAGATCATCGCCTGGCTGGGCATCCTGATCGATATCACCGCGCAGAAGGAGTCCAATGACGCCATCGCCCGGCTGGCCGCCATCGTCGAGACCTCCGACGAGGCGATCTTCTCCCGTACCCTGGACGGCATCTTCACGTACTGGAACCCGGCCGCCGAACGCCTGTATGGCTACACCGCGGAAGAAGCCCTTGGTCAGTCGTTGAGCATGCTGCTGCTGGACAAGAGCGAAAAGCTGATCGGTGATCCGGAGGACTTCGGCGGAGAGTCTTCGCGGCGATTCGAATCACGGCATGTCCGCAAGGATGGCTCCCTGGTGGATGTTGCCGTGAGCGTCTTCCCGGTCCATGACGGGGAGGGGAACATCTCCGGCATCTCAGGCATCGTGCGGGACATCAGTGGGCGGCTGGAGGCGGAGCGGGAACTGCGGGGGGCGCTGGAGGCGGCGGAAGCGGGGGTGCGGGCCAAGGGGCTGTTCCTGGCGATGATGAGCCACGAGTTGCGCACGCCCTTGCAGGCCGTCCTCGGCTACGCGGACTTCCTGCTCCACCAGCGATCGGAGCGCCTCAGTCCGGAGCAGCGGGAGGACATCGGCTACATCCACCAGGGCGCCAGCCGCATGGTCCACCTCATCGAGCAGATGCTGGACCTGTCGCGGATGGAAGCGGGACGGCTGGAGCTGAAGCACGAAGCCGTCGATGTGGGGCGGGTGCTGGAACTGGTGCGGCAGGACGTGGCGCCACAAGCAGAAGGCAAGGGGCTGACCCTGCGCGTCGTCTCGCCCGCCGGGGTGCCGCAGGCGCTGGGGGATGCCGAGCGAGTGCGGCAGATCGTGCTCAACCTGGCCGGCAACGCGGTCAAGTTCACCGAGACCGGGACCATCGTGATCGGGGCACGGGCCGTGCCAGACGGGGTGGCGATCGTGGTGGAAGATAGCGGGATTGGCATTGCGCCCGACGATCTCTCCCACATCTTCGAGGAGTTCCGGCAGGTGGACAGCACGCTGAGCCGGCGGCATGGGGGAGCGGGACTGGGCCTCGCGATCTCGCAGCGCCTGGCTGAGCAGATGGGGGGGACCATCACCGTCGAGAGTACCCCCGGCACTGGCTCCATCTTCACCCTCCGCCTGCCTGCGGTCTCTGGTTCGGACCTGTTTCAGATGGAAGCATCCACGCCGGCCCGACGCGATGGTCCGGCATAAGCCGTTAGCCGTCTCGCCATAGGTGCTAGCCCGGCTCTGGAGCCAGACGGCGCGCTCGCGCCTGCTCGGCGCTGACGCTCCAGATAACCAATACAGAGATGGCCAGCATCAGGACGCCGCCGGCGATGAAGGTAGCGCGGAAGCTGATGGCCGTCGCCAGGACAGCA
>DATCMG010000397.1:0-3699 GCA_036563555.1 Roseomonas sp.
GCTGGCGCGCCGCATCCATCCGCGCCGATTCGAGGCCGGCATGGGCGGAGGTGAGCTGCTTGTCGGCGAACTCCCGCTCCAGCATCAGGCGCTCATAACCCGCGAGCTGCTGCGGGGCGGCCTGGGCGCCGCTTGTCAGGCGCCGGCGCTCATTGGCGATCTGCTGTTCCAGCGCCGCGATGCGGTTGCGGACCACGCCGATTTGCGGGTTGTCCGGCCGCATGAATCCGGCCTTCTCGCGCAGCTCGGCGCGGGCCTGGGCCAGGGCGCCCTCCATCCCGCTCACCGTCGCGATGTTGGCGGCGGTCTCGCGCGTCGGGTCGATCGCCCGCTCGTCCTGGCGGAAGGAAGTCAGCGCCTCACGGGCGGCGAGCACCCGGCGCTCGGCGATTTCCACCTCCCGCTTCGCGTCGCCCAGCGTATCGGTGCGCTGGCGCTCGCTGAGCCGGTTCACGAGGTTTTCGGAGATCCGGAGCATCCCTTCGGCCACCACCTTTGAGTCCTCGGGACGGAAGCTTCGCACATGAACCGTCACGGTGCTCGATTCGGTGTCGTATTCCGTCGTCACCATGCGCCGGTAATAGCGGGTGAGCATCTCGACGGTCGGCTCGGCCGTCCAGAGCATGGCCGGCAGGTCCGCCTCGGGCCGGCGCCAGATGGACACGAGGTCCACCGACTGCCGGAGTTCGCGCACCGCGTCCTCCGATTTGAGGAAGTCGCGGACGGCCATGGCCTCTTCCTGGACGGGCTTGAAGCCCGCGCCGCCGAGTGCCGCGCCGAGCGCGCCCAGCGAGTTGCCGGTGCTGGAAGGACCACGGACGAGGAAGCGCGCCTCACTGGCGAACTGCCCGGCCGCGATGCCGTAGAAATAGGCGGCCGTCAGGGCGGTGGGCAGCACGACGGCGAGCAGGAAGCCGCGCCATTTCCGCAGCCCGCGCATCAGCCGCGAGGGGCGCCGCTGGGCGGGGACCGAGATGCCGGACGAAGCCGACGTCGTCGGGTCAAAGGCTTTGATAGACGGCGATACCTTCATCGATGTCCTCATACAGCTCAAGGAGGCCGTTCCGGAGCACGACGGCGGTGCGGCAATATTGCCTGATGTGGTCCGCGAAATGCGACACCATCAGCAGGGAAGCGTGGTTGAGGCGCTCCTCCAGCATGGTTTGGCAGCGTTGCACGAAGCGCTGATCGCCAGCCGAGATGATCTCATCCACCAGATAGCAGTCGAACTTCACGGCGAAGGAAAGGCCCATTAGCAGACGGCCCATCATTCCGGCGGAATAAGTGCGGACCGGCTCGTAGAAATACTGCCCGATCTCAGAGAAGGATTGCACGAAATCCAGCGTCTCGCGCACGTCCTGGCCATAGATGCGGGCGATGAAGCGGGCGTTGTCGGCGCCGGTGAGGCTCGCCTGCAGGCCGAAGCCGGAGCCGAGTGGCCAGGAAACCGACATCTCCCGCCGCACGCGGCCCTGGGTCGGCGCCTCGACGCCCGACATGACGCGCATCAGGGTGGACTTCCCGGCGCCGTTGCGGCCGAGGATCCCGACCGCGTCGCCGCGCTCGATCACCGCGTTTATGCCGCGCAGAATGTCCCGCCGCCCGCCGCGGACAGGGTAGGATTTCCAGACATTCTCAAGGATCAGGGCCATGCCTGGCTCAGAAGATCTCGAGCTTGCGGCGCGCCGTCCGGAGCGCGAGCATTCCGAGCAAGTTCACGATGAGGATGCACCAGCCGACATAGGTGAGGTCGTAATAGGACGGGAAGGCCTCCCCGAAGACGCCATGGCGGATCGCCTCATGGATGCTGACGAGCGGATTCCAGAGCAGCACCTCCCGCAGATGGGCAGGAAGCCAGTGCAGTGCGTAGAAGGCGCCGGAGAGGGGCATCATCAGGTAGGTCAGCGGGTGGATCAGCCGATCGGTCCCCTCCCAGCGGGACACGGCCGCGGCCACGAGCATCGAGACGCCGTGGCAGATCAGGAACATCAGGACCAGGGAGAAGAAGACGAGCCCCGCATTGGCCGGCCACATCCCTGCCCACCAGGCGACCACCGTCAGGATGATCACGATCACACCGACGACCGAGGCGGCCTCGAGCAGGTTGCGGGCGACCATGACGTCCACCGGCGTGACCTGGCGGTGGAAAAGCAGGGTAAGGTTGGAATGCAGCGCGCTGCCCGCCCGGTTCACGATGGCCCGGAACATGAAGAAGGGCACGTAGCCGACGATGCTGAAGAGGAAGGGGTTCACCCCGCCCGGCATTCCCCGGCCATGGGCATAGTGCATCAGCCCGACCATGCTGCCGAGGAAGAGCGGCTCGAAGAACAGCCAGAGGAAGCCGAAGTTGTGGCGGCCGAAGCGCGTCTGCATCTCGCGCATGATCAGGGCGCCGATCACCCGCCCCTGGGTCGCCATGCCCTCGATGATCCAGTGGCGCCGTTCCCGCCGCGGGGGCGGCATCGGCACCATTCCGGCAGCGCTCACGGCCGATAGACCGCCCCACCGCGCAGCAAGGCCCGCGCCGCGACCCAGCCCTGGGCGGGATCGTTGCAATAGGTGGCGCCCGGCGGTCCGCCGGCGACGCCCGTCGGGCCGAACTGCAATTCCCGGCATTCGCGGCCGGAGGCGGCGTTGTAGGTGCGGACCAGGCGGGCGGAAACGGGCCGGCCGCTGGGAAGCATCACGGACTCCGCCTGCCCGGTCCGGGCACGGGCGGCGAAGGCGGCGAGCGGGTCGGCGGCACGGGCGGGCAGCACGACATTCGTGGCCGGCGGCGGCGAAGTGGGGGCGGGGCCGAGGCCACTGGGATTCCACCAGCTCTGCTCCGCCGTGCCCGTCGCGCAACCCGCGAGCGCCGGAAGCGCGAGGGAAAGCGCAAAAATCGCGGTACGGCGAAGACCGGACGGGGGTCCAGAGACTGCCGGAATGGTCGGACCCGTATGTCGGGCCCCGGCCGGACCGGGAGGCATGGCTTGCATCATGACTGCAGTTTATCCTACCGCGACGCAGCAGGCAAAACCTCCATGACGGCCCAGGCCTCCTCCGGCGACCTGCCGCCCATCGCCTTCCCTCCCGCCCTCCTTACCCGCTGGCCCCATCTCCCCGCCTTCTGGCCGGATCGCGCGGTGGCGCCGCCGGGGCCGGGGGCCCTCCTGGTGACGGAGGCCACGCCAGACTCGGCGCCCCACTCCGCCGCGCTCCGCTTCACACTCTCGCCTTTTGCCCCGCCCCGCTTCGCCGGGCGCGACGCGCCACCGCTGATCATCACGGAGGAGGAAGGCGCCCTGGCTCCCGGCGAGGCGGCCGCCTTGGCCGCCCTGATCGCCCGTGCGCGGCTGGGCGGGCCGCCCGGCCTGCCTGATCCAGGGGCGGCGGCGCTCGGCCTTCCCGCGGGTGCGGCGCTGGTGCTGGATCCCTGCGACCCCGCCCGGCGCGGCGCAGCGGAGGCCGCACTGGCGGCCGCGCGCGCCTCCGGCCGCCCGGTGATCTTGGCGCGCGACCCTTTCGCAGGGCACGAGGCACCGCCCGTGCTGGCGGCGGTGCCCGGCCTCCGCCAGGTTCCCCGGCCCCTGTCCCCTTGGACTCTGCTCGACAGCGCTGCCGCGCTGTACGGCGCCACGCCCCACATGGCAGCGCTGGCCGAGGCGGCGGGCGTGACACATGACCTGGCTGGGGAGCAGCTCAGCCCGCTGCTCG
>DATCMG010000398.1:0-4061 GCA_036563555.1 Roseomonas sp.
GAGATCCTCGGGATCGCGGCTGATCTGCGCGATGGAGGAGGAGCCCTCCATCCGGAAGCCGTCATTGCCCTCCACCACCAGGGTGACGGTGGTCCGCCGCACATCGTCGAGCGAGAAGGACGCGTCGAAAAGACGCAGGAAGGGGCCGAGCACGCAAGCGGCGTTGTTGTCCTTCGCCTTGCCCAGCAGCAGCGCGGAACGCCCCTCTACATCCCGCAGGTTCACGTCGTTCCCGAGCATCGCGCCGACGATCCGCCCGGCGGAGGAGACGGCGAGCGCCACCTCCGGCTCCGGGTTGTTCCAGGAGGATTTCGGATGCAGCCCGGCATCCATCCCCGTCCCGACCGCCGACATGGGCGGCCCCTTGGTGAAGATCTCCGCATCCGGCCCGATGCCGACCTCGAGATACTGGCTCCAGGCCCCCTGATCGATCAGCACCTCCTTCAGCCGCATCGCCTCCGGCGATCCCGGCTTCAGCCGCGAGAGGTCATCGCCCACCAGGCGCACCACCTCGGCCCGGATGGCAGCGGCCGCATCGGCATTCCCCAGGGCCCGCTCCTCGATCACGCGTTCGAGCATCGACACCGCGAAGGTCACGCCCGCGGCCTTGATCGCCTGGAGATCCACCGGCGCCAGCAGCCAGGGCCTGCCCGGGTCGCGCCCATCGGGCGGCGTGTTGGCGATGATCTCCCCGATCGAGCCGATCCGCTCCCCCTCCGCGCGCTTCAGCGCGGCCGCGGGATCATCCCGCTCGCAGAGGTCGCTGACCGTGAGGAAACTGTCCGTGACGTCGATCACCTCCTCGCCGCGCAGGGCAACGACCGAGGGGCCGTCCACCTCGGGCCGCCAGACGCGGCCGACGAGGGACGCCTCCCTCCAGTCGGACGGCAGGACCTGGGCGGGATCGAGAAGCAGGCGGGGCATGAACTCTCCTGATGGTCGGGGGACAATGCGATGGCTCACCCGCGGCCGGGTTGGCCAGCGCTCCCCGCATGATGGCGTTCAGGGCCGTGCGCGTTCCATCACGAAACGCCCGCGCGCCCTCCGCCGGCACACCGATGCAGCAAAGGATCAGCGGCGCCCCCTCGGCCCCGGAGGCATCAAGGATGACGTGGATCGCGCCCGGCGGCACATAGGGGCTGGCCATGCACGGCATGCTTCGCGGCCCGGCCACAATACGAAGGCGGCCGGGATCGAACCGGAACAGCCCAGCGGAAAGGAAGCCGAGCGGAATGGACCCCATCATCGACGCGCATCACCACATCTGGGCGCTCTCGCGCGTCCCCTGGCTCTCGGGCCTGCCCGTCCCGCGGATCTTCGGCGAGTACGGCGCGCTACGGCGGGACTACGGGGCGGCGGAGTTCACCGAGTCGGCAAGGCGGCGCGGCGTGGTCGGGTCCGTCTACATCCAGATCAACGTGGCGCCCGGGGACGAGGTGGCCGAGGTGGAATGGGTGAAGGCCCAGGCGGTGCAGGCCTTCCCCATGGCGATCGTCGGCTATGCCGACCTCGCCGGCCCGGAGGTGGCCGATGTGCTGGACCGCCAGATGCGGGCGGGACCGGTCGTGGGCATCCGCCAGCAGCTTCACTGGCATGAAACACCGCTCTACCGCTTCGCCCCCCGCCCCGACATCATGGACGACGCCGCCTGGCGGGCCGGCCTCGCCGAGGTCACGCGAAGGGGCCTCGCCTTCGACCTGCAGGTCTTCCCGGGCCAGATGGCGCATGCCCTGCGGCTGGTGCGGGACTTCCCGGAAACGCGCTTCATCCTCGAACATGCCGGCATGCTGGAGGACCGCAGCCCGGAAGGCTGGGCGCAGTGGCGGGCGGGCATGCGCGCCCTCGCCGGCCATCCGAACATCGTCACCAAGCTCTCCGGCCTCGGCACCTTCGAGCGCGCCTGCACGGTGGAGCTCTGGAAGCCGGTGGTCAGCGAGACGCTGGAGATCTTCGGACCCGGCCGCTGCCTCTTCGGCAGCAACTACCCCATCGAGATGCTCTGGACGAGCTACGACCAGTTGCTGGACGTGATGCTGGAATGCCTGGACGGCCTCTCCGCGGCAGAGCGGCGCAGCGTGCTGCACGACACGGCGAAGGCCACCTACCGGCTGTGAGCCCCATGCCCCAGCCGGTCGGCCCCGTCCGCGGCTCCCTGGCCGGGTGGCCCTGACCGCGACCAACGAATGATCAGGAGGCGGCGCCCGCCGGCAACCCGCGAGCCGTCGCCGCCGCCTGCCCCAGATCCTCGACGAACCGGTCGTATTCCCGTGCCTTTCCCGCCGGATCCGGCAGCCGCAACAGATAGGAGGGATGAACGGTCGGGTAGAAGGGCCGCCCATCCGGGTCCCGCAGCAGCGACCCACGCAGCTTCGTCACCGGCATCGCACGGCCCGACACCGCACGCAGGGCGGTCGCGCCCAGCGTCACGATCAGGCGCGGCTGCACCAGCGCGATCTCCCGTTGGAGAAAGGGCCGGTAGAAGGTAATGTCGCCCGCATCCGGCGACTGGTGCAGGCGGCGCTTGCCCGTGGGCGTGAACTTGAAGTGCTTCACGGCATTCGTGACATAGGCCTCGTCACGCGGAACGCCGGCCTCCTCCAGCGCCTTGTTCCACAACCGGCCGGCGGGTCCGACAAAGGGACGGCCCTGGATGTCCTCCTCGTCGCCCGGCTGCTCGCCGACAAACATCAGCAGCGGATTCTGCGGGCCTTCCCCCATCACGGGCTGGGTGGCGTTGGCCACCCAGGGGGGCAGGTCGTTGCGCGCCAGCAGGTCGCGCCTCAGGGCAGCCTGGGCCTCGGTGAAATCCAGCGTTCCGGACAGCAGGTCGGCGGGCATGTCCGCTTCAACGCCCCTGGAAGCCTCGGGCTGCGTGCCGCGCAGATGGGCGGGCAGGTGGATGGGGCGCTGGCGGCGCGCGGCGGCAGGCGTCGCGCCGCGCGCCACCATCTCGGCCACGCGCTTCGGGGCTTCCTGCATCAGCCGCGGAATGTCCTGCGCCTCCGGCAGGTTGCGCCAGTATTTCTTCGGCATCTCGGCGCGCATCGCATCGGGCTTGAGCCGGGCCGGGTTGAAGACCGAGGCGAAATAGGCGCGCCAGAGACCCTCCGCCGCATCCTCGGCCGGCGCGTCGGCGCGGCGCGCGCCGGGGCCGAAGCGCACCTCCTGGCCGTCCCAATGCGCGGAAAGCGCGGGCGTCAGGATGGACCAGCGCATGCTGGCGAAGCGGCGCACGAAGAAACCGGCCTCGGCGCGCAGGATGTGGTGCTCCGGCTCGAACCAGGCGACGAAACGGGAACCGGGTGCCGCAAGCGCCCCCTCCTCCACCCGCACCTCCCGGAAGCGAAGGAAGGCATGCATCTTGTGCGCGTCCCGCCGCACGGCACGCGCCATGGCATCGGCCCGCGCCACCTCGGGATCGGCGGCATCCTCCAGCAAGCCGCGCACCGATTGCAGCCGGTGCAGCAGGGAATGCAGCAAGGCGAAGCGCTCGGCATCGCGGTGGCGCGAGACCAGCCGCGCCAGATCGGGAAAGCCGCGCGGCACGCGGGGCGGCGGCGCACCGGCAGGCGGCGCGGGCGGCGGCCCGCCGCCGAAAAGCGGCACCGGATCACCCTCCACCAGCCAGGCCACATCCCCCGGCGCCACCCCCGCCATCACCAGCGCGCGCGAGACCTCCCGCCAGCCCTCGGAATCATCCGGCGCTTCCAGCCGCACGCTAAACATGCGCGGCACCGAACAGCGGCAACTGCACGGGGCGGGCAAGCAGCCCGGCCGGCAGGACGGAGGCGCGCTCCGCCAACCCATCCCTCGGCACCAGCAACGCGCGCAGATCGGCGCGGTCCAGCAGCCCCGCGCGGGGGTGGTGATCCACCGCCGTGATGAAGGGCCCCACCTTGCGCAAATTCACCCGCAGCCGCGCCAGATCCGCCATGCGGAAGGCCCGCACGCGCCGCGCGGCGACAATCCTGTCCACCGTCTTCGCGCCCAGCCCGGGCACGCGCAGCAGCATCTCCCGATCCGCCCGGTTCACATCCACCGGAAACACCGCACGATGCTTC
>DATCMG010000400.1:0-3931 GCA_036563555.1 Roseomonas sp.
GCCCGGACGCCACGTCCAGCACAGACTTCTCCGTCAGCGGCACCCCGCGATAGAGCCCGGTCAGCTCCCAGGGATGCTCCAGCCCCAGAGCCTCCAGCGTCTCGTCATCCGGCAGCTCCTCCACCAGGATGGCGGCGCCGCGCACGGCCTCGCGCAGCGGGGCGGGAATGGCGGTGAAGGCGATCTCGGCCAGCTCGGCCAGGTCCTCGGCGCTCGGCGGAGCGCCCCAGCGCATCTTGGTGTTCGGCATGGCGCAAGGGGGCCATAAAGGCGGCTCCGGTCAAGAGAAACCCGAGGCAGGAGGCGATACGCCATGGTTGAACCCCTCTCCCCCGCCCGCCGCCAGGCCCTGCCCGCGCTGCTGCCGGGATGGTCTGCCCTGCCGGACCGCGACGCGATCCGGCGCGAATTCCGCTTCCGCGACTTCTCCGAGGCCTTCGGTTTCATGACCCGCGTGGCCCTGCTGGCCGAGGCGCAGGACCACCACCCCGAATGGTCCAATGTCTGGAACCGGGTGGAGATCACCCTGACCACCCATGACGCGAAGGGGCTGAGCGAGCGCGACATCGGGATGGCGGCCGCCATCGACGCCCTGCTTTCCTGATGCAGGCCTGAAGAAGGGCGGTTGCGCGGCGCCGCGCGGCGCGGGCAACCTCTGCCACAACCGCCGCGCATGCGGTGGAGGAGAGGAACGCCATGCCGATCACCCGCCGCGCCGCCCTGGCCGCGCCCGCCCTTCTCGCCGCGCGCCCCCTTCGTGCCCAGGGCAATTTTCCCAGCCGCGCCGTGCGGATGGTCGTGCCCTACACCCCGGGCGGCGTGTCCGACATCACCGCGCGCCTGATCGCCGAGCCGCTGGCCGCCCAATGGGGCCAGCCCGTGCCGGTGGAGAACCGCGCCGGGGCCGACGGCATCATCGGCACCGACGTCGTCGCGAAGTCGGCGCCGGACGGCCATACCCTCGGCCTCGTCTCGGTCGGCCATCCCGTGAACGCGGCCTTCTACCGCCTGCCCTATGACACGATGCGCGACTTCTCCTTCGTCACGCTGACGACGAAGACGCCGCTCGTGCTCGTCGCCAGCAAGGGCTTCGCTGCCTCCAACCCGGCGGAGCTGGTGGCGCGGGCGAAGGCGGGTGGCGCGTCGCAACAGCTCACCTTCGCCGGCACCTCGGGCGTGGTGCGGCTCGCCCCCCTGCTTTTCGCGCAGCGGGCGGGGATCGAGATGACCTATGTCCCCTATCGCGGCTCCACCCAGGCGCATCCGGACCTGATGGCAGGGCGCGTGGACATCATGTTCGACACGGTGCCGGCCGCGCTCGCCCATATCCAGTCCGGCAGCTTCAAGGCGCTGGCCACCACCGGCGCCACGCGCGCGCCGCAGCTCCCCGACGTGCCCACGCTGGGCGAGGCCTTCATGCCGGGCTTCGAGGCCTCGACCTGGGGCATGGTGATCGGCCCGGCGGGCATTCCGGAGCCGCTGCTGGCAAAGCTCTCCGCCGATTGCGGCGCGGCGGTGACGCGCCCCGAGATCGTTGCCCGCCACGCCAACCTCGGCGCGGAGGTGGTGCGCTCCACGCCCGAGGAGACGCGGCGCTTCGTGCAGGCGGAGATGGAGAAATGGGGCGATGCCGCGCGCAAGGCCGGCATCCAGCCCCAAGCGGCCTGATTACCCGGCATGGCTGAGGCCCCAGGCCGCACCGGCGGAAGATGGCTGCCGGAAATCCGGCATGCCAATCTGCTATCAAAACGGAGGAAGCGCGGACCATGAGACGGAAGCTGCTGACGAAGCTGGCCCTGCTGGGTCTTGCCCTCCTGCCGAGCGGTATGGCCCGCGCGCAGGCTTCCTCCGCGGAGATGGCCGCGATTCTGGCGCCCGGTGGAACGCTGCGGGCCGCCATTAATTTCGGGAATCCTGTTCTCGCGCAGCCCGATCCGGCCGGTGGCGCCCCCCGCGGCGTCTCCGTGCAGCTCGCCACCGAACTGGGCCGGCGGCTTGGCGTGCCCGTCCGGTTCATCACCTTCGACAGCGCCGGCAAGGTGACGGATGCCGGGAAGCAAGGGGCCTGGGACGTTGCCTTCCTGGCCGTCGATCCCGTCCGCGCGCAGGGCATCCTGTTCTCGGCGCCCTATGTGGTGATCGAGGGCACCTACCTCGTCCCCAACGCCTCGCCGCTGCGGAGCATCGAGGAGGTGGACCGGCCGGGCCTGCGCGTGGCGGTGGGCCGGGGCAGCGCCTATGACCTCTACCTCACGCGTGCGCTCCGGAATGCCGAGTTGGTGCGGGCGCCAAGCTCGCCCGAAGCGATCGAGGCGTTCCGGCGGGACCGGCTCGACGCCGCCGCCGGGGTGACGCAGCCTCTGGTCGCATATGCCAAGGCGAATCCGGATATGCGGGTGATCCCTGGGCGCTTCATGGTGATCGAGCAGGCCGTTGGCATTCCGCAAGGGCGGGAGGCGGGCCTTGGTTATCTGCGGGCCTTCGTGGAGGAGATGAAGGCGTCGGGCTTCGTCGCGCGCGGCCTTGCGGCCAGCGGTCAGGCCGATGCGGCCGTGGCGCCCGCCGCCCCCTGATACACTGATACAGGCGGAGGATTCACTTGCTGGGGGGCGGTTGCCGCTGACCGGAACCGGAGGCAGTGCGGCCTCCTGGCTACCTAGGCTGCCCGGGTAACCACCCCGCGGCCCACCGCTTCGTCGTAATTCTCGATCGGTTGCGGCCGTCCAATCAGGTAGCCCTGGATCTCCGCACAATGCGCGGCGCGCAGCATGCTCGCCTGCGCCTCGGTCTCCACCCCTTCCGCCGTCACCGGCAGGCCCATGCCACAGCTCAGGCCAAGGATGGATCGCACGATTGTCTCGGACTGGGGATCGTCGGTCAGCCGGCTGACGAAACTGCGGTCCATCTTTACCTTGTCGAACGGGAAGGCCATCAGCATTCCGAGCGAGGAATACCCGGTCCCGAAATCATCGAGCGACACACGCACGCCGAGTTCCTTCAGCGCCTTCAGCGTTGCCAGCGCCCGCTCGGCATCGGTGATGAGCAGACTCTCCGTCACCTCGAGTTCGAGCCGCGCGGGGGCAAGCCCGGTTTCGTCCAGCACGCGCCGGACGATCTGCAGGAAGTCCGCCTGCTGCATCTGCAGGGTCGAGACGTTCACCGCCAGTCGCAGCGGCTTCGGCCAGGTCGCCGCCTCCCTCACCGCGGTTTGCAGCACCCAGATCCCGATTGGGATAATGGCGCCGGAGGCCTCTGCCACAGAGATGAACACGTCGGGCGGGATCGATCCGCGCTGCGGGTGGTTCCAGCGCAGCAGAGCCTCGAATCCGACGATCTCGCCGGTCGTGCTGTCGGCCTGCGGCTGCCAGACGAGTGACATCTCGCCTCGCGCCGGCGCCTGCCGCAACTCGTTCTCCAGCGCGCGCCGTTTCTGCAGGTCGCGGTCCATTTCCGCCTGGAAGAAGGCGAAGCCGCACCGTCCGCCCTCCTTCGCGCGGTAGAGCGCGACGTCTGCCGCCCGGAGCAACTCTTCGGGGGAGGTGGCATCGGCCGGGTAGAGCGCGATACCGATCGAGGTGGAGATGCTGACCTCGATATCCCCGAGATCAAAGGGCTGGGACAAGGCTTCCACGATCCGCTCGGCCAGTGCCAGCGCCATTGCGGGCTGCCCGGCCTGGGCCTGCACGATGACAAACTCATCGCCGCCCAGCCGCGCGCAGAGATCAGTATGGCGCACCGAGTCACGCAGGCGGTCCGCCACCTGCCGCAGCAGCCGGTCCCCGGCCGCATGGCCGTACACGTCGTTCACCGGCTTGAACCGGTCCAGGTCGAGGCAGAGGACGGCAAAATCCTCGGAGACACGCCGGACGCGCGCCAGCTGCTCCTCCAGCCGCAGCAGCAGCAGGGTGCGATTGGCCAGGCCAGTCAGCGC
>DATCMG010000403.1:0-11809 GCA_036563555.1 Roseomonas sp.
CTCCGGCAGGCGCTCGGCCGCGAGGGCGAACAGGGCGAGATCCTGCGCCAGGGCCGGGCGCTCGATCAGGACGGAGCGCCAGATGTCCTCGGGCGCCGGCAGATCCCCCGCGGGCAGCAGGCGCCAGCCGCCGGCCTCCCGCGTGGCGAGGCCGTCCTCCTCCAGCGCGCGCAGCAGGGAGGCGGCATAGGGCGTGGTGGGCAGGATGGGCTTGGCGACATCCGGCGTGGCGCCCGATGAGAAGGCCCGGATGGTGGCTGCGGCGACATAGCCCTCCAGCAGGAGGACCGGTTCGGACAGGTCCAGCAATTCGTCCCGGGCATTGGCGGCGACGAGGGCAAGGTCGAGGACGCGGCCGAGATCGGGCGAGGGCAAGGCGGGGTCGATCGCGGGCTGGTCCTCCAGCCGGAAGACGACGGGCTCCATGGCCTCGGCCCGGCCGAGGCGGGCGCGCTGGAACCAGACGCCCTCGGCCACCGCGACGGGGCGGCCCGACGCGTCGCCGAGGACCATGCGGGCCTCGGCCGCGCGCTCCCCGGCATGGGTGAGGGTGAGGGCGGCGCGCGTGGCCGGGGCGGCGTCGCGGCGCAGCACCAGGCGTTCGAAGCGCACGGGCACCAGCGCCTCGCCGGGCGTATCCCCCAGTCTTTCGCCCGTGGCGGAGCTGGCCTGGCGATCGGCGAGAAGACCGATCAGCCCCTGCATCGCGCCATCGAGCCGCACGGGATGCAGCAGGAAGGCTTCGTCGGAGGGCGCCTCGGCGGGGAGGCCGAGCGCCACATCGGCGGTCCGGCCAGAGGGGGCGAGGTCGACATGGCGCACCGGGCGGAAGGCCGGGCCGTAATCCAGGCCGCAACGGGCCGCGATGGCGTGCAGGCCGGGCTCCTCCACCCGGCGGCTCCTCTCCGGCTGGGCCGGAACCGGGCCGGGCAGGGCCTCGGCGGTGGCGGGGCGCAGAAGGCCGCGGGCGTGCAGCGACCAGCCCTCGCCGCTCATCCGGCGGCGCGATTCCAGCCGGAAGGTGCCGTCATCGGCCAGGCGGAAGCGGATTTCCTGGCTGCCGCCATCGCGGTCGCCGGAGGGCACGGGCAGGGGGCGCAGGATCTGGAAGGTGGAGAGTTCCAGCGCCTCCGCCTCGGGGAAGCGGCGGGCAGCGGCGGCGAGGGCCATTTCCACCATGCCGGCAGCCGGCATCACTGCCTCATCGGCCAGGCGGTGGTCGGCCAGCCAGGGCATGAGGGCGGTGTCGATGTTGCGCGTCCACTGGGCGAAGCCGGCCTCCGACGGGTCCGGGTCGCGCCGGAAGCCGAGCAGCGGGTGGTCCAGCGCCGGGTCGTGCAGGCGCATCGCCTCCGCCGTGGTCGGGAACCAATGGCGGGTGCGCGCATAGGGGGTGGGCGGCAGGCCGCGCCGCGCGGCCCGGCCCGCGAAGGCGGGCGCGCCGCGCGGATCGGCGCCCATCGCCGTGGCGCGGTCGGCGATCAGAGGGATGGGGTTTCCCGGCGCGTCTCGCTTGGAGAGGCTGGCGAGGATCGGTACCTCGGCCTTCGCCGCCCGCAGCGCCTCGCGCAGATAGGATTGCAGGATCGGGTTGGGGCCGATCTCCAGCACCGGGCGGGCGCCGCGGCGGCCGGCCTCGGCCGCCGCATCGGCGAAGCGCACGGGGGCGCGGAGATTACGCCACCAGTAATCCGGGCCGGCCGGTTCATCGAGCAGGGTGCCGGTGACGGCCGAGAGGAAGGGCAGGCGTGGCGCGGCGGGGCGCAGCCCTTCCAGGGATTCGCGCAGCAGCCCCTCCACCTCGTCCATGGCCGCGGAGTGGAAGGCGTAATCGAGGTCGAGGGGGATGACGGTCAGGCGCTCGCGCCGCGCGGCGGCAGCAAGGCGCGCGATGGATTCGGCGGGGCCGGCGATGGTCAGGGCGCGCGGCCCGTTGCGGGCGGCGATCTCCAGCCCTGGGCCGCATTCGGCCAGAAGCGGCGCCGCCTCGGCCTCGGTCGCGTTCAGGGCGGCCATGCGGCCGCGGCCGCGGGTACGCGCCTGCGCTGCCGAGCGGGCGACGATCAGGCGGGCGGCCCCGGGGAGGTCGAGCATTCCGGCGGCAAGCGCCGCCGCGACCTCGCCGACCGAATGCCCGAGAACGAGGGCGGGGGTGATCCCTTCCTCCGCCAGGGCCGCGACCAGGCCGTGCTGCACGGCGAAGAGGGTAGGCTGGGCCACCTCGGTCGCGGCGAGGGCCTCGGCGGTCAGCCCATCGGCCAGGGCGGCGGCGACCGACCAGCCGAGGCGCGGGGTCAGCTCGGCATCGGCCGCCTCCACCGCCTCGCGGAAGCTGCGGGAATTGGCCATCGCCTCGCGGGCCATGCCGGGGAATTGCGAGCCGTTGCCGGAGAAGGCGAAGGCAGGACCGGGGGCATCCCGGCCGGTGACAGGAGGGGCGGTGCCCTGGATGCCGGCGGGCTCGCCCGCCGCGAAGGCATCGAGGGCGTCGGCGAGGCTGGCTGCATCCTGCCCCCGCAGCACGAGGCGGTGGGGCGCAAGGTCGCGATGGCGGGCGAGGCCGCGCAGCCGGGCCGGGGCGCGCGCCGGTTCCGCGCGCAGGGCGGCGGACCAGGCACTGGCGGCGCGGGGCAATGTCTCGGCGGAGCGGGTGGACAGGATGAGGGGTGGCAGGCTGCCCGCCTCCTCCGCCGGGCGCCGGCGCGCGGGCGGGGGGGTGGTGAGGATGACGGAGGCGTTGGTGCCGCCGAACCCGAAGGAGTTCACGCCGATCGCCGGCGCGCGGCCCGGCAGCGCCTCGGGCGCCGTGGGCACGCGGATGTTGAGGCTGCCGAAGTCGATCCGCGGATTGGGCTCGGTGAAGTGCAGGTTGGGCGGGATCACCCGCTTCTCCAGCATCAGCAATGCCTTGATGAGCCCGGCCATGCCCGAGGCGGTTTCCAGATGGCCGATATTGGATTTGACCGAGCCGACGGGCAGCGGACTGGTCCGGCCGGTGGCCTCGCGCACCGCCAGGGTCTGGCCGATGGCCTGGGCCTCGACGGGGTCGCCGGCCTGGGTGCCGGTGCCATGGGCCTCGAAATAGCTGATGTGGCTGGCGGGCAGGCCGGATTCGGCAAGCACCCGCCGGATCAGCGCGGCCTGGGCCTGCGGGTCCGGTAGGGAGAGGCCGATGGAGCGGCCGACCGCATTCACGCCGGCTGCCAGGATCACGCCACGGACCTCGTCCCCCGCCGCCAGCGCGGCGGAAAGGGGTTTGAGGACGACCATCCCGGCACCCTCGCCCCGGACATAGCCGTCGGCATGCGCGGAGAAGACATGGCAGCGCCCGGTTGGGGAGAGCATGGAGGCGCTGGAGAAGCCGCTGAAGGCATAGGGCGAGAGAAGGAGCTGAACGCCCCCGACCAGCGCCGCCTCCATCCGCCCGGCCCGCAACGCATCCACGGCGAGGGAGAGGGCAACGAGGGAGGAGGAACAGGCGGTGTCGATCGTCTGCGTGCCGCCCCGCAGGTCGAAGACGTTGGTGATCCGGTTTCCGAGGATGGAAAGGGTGTTGCCGGTCATGAAATAGCGGTCGGCCCCGGCGGGGTCGGACAGGCGCAACTCGGCATAATCGGTGGAGGAGCCGCCGACGAAGACGCCGATATCCCGCCCGGCGACGGAGGCGGCGGGCCAGCCCGCATCCTCCAAAGCCTCCCAGGCAACCTCGAGAAGCAGGCGCTGTTGCGGGTCGGCCTCCGCCACCTCGCGCGGGGAGAGGCCGAAATGCAGGGCATCGAAGCCGGTCACATCGCCCAGATGGCCGGCGGCGAAGCTGTAGGAGCGCCCCGGCTCACCACGGCGGGGGTGCAGGAACCAATCCTGGTTGAAACGATCGGCCGGCAGGGTCGAGACGGCGTCCCGTCCTTCCGCCAGGAGGGACCAGAAGGCGTCCAGGTCCGGCGCGCCGGGGAAGCGGCACGCGGCGCCGATGATGGCGATGGGCTCTGGCCCCGCGATGTGCGGACGGGCGCCCGGGCGGGCGGGGGCGGAGCGTTTCACGGCGGATTCCAACGGTAACCGGAGGTCAGGAGTGGGCCCGGCCCGGCCCAATGGGTCGGGAGGAGCGCAGCCAGCCCGGGATGGCCGCCCTGACGGGGGAGCGGACCGTGCGGCGGGCGAGGCCGTCCAGCACCTCGTCCACCCTTGCGAAGTGGCTTTGCCAGCGCGGCGCGCGCCAGCCGGCGAGGCGGGCGACCTGCGCCGCGCGGGCGGCGCTGCCGGGGCCCGCGTAATCGAGGATGGCCGAGCGCCAGGCGATGCCGTCCAGCGGGTCGAGATAGTCGGGCACGTCCTCGCCGACTTCCCGCAGGGCCGGCAGGTCCGAGCAGATGGCCGGCACCCCGAGGGCGAGCGCCTCCGCCAGCGGCAGGCCGTAGCCCTCCGCGAAGGAGGGGAAAAGAAGGGCGCGGGCGCCGCGCAGGATCTCCCAGACCTCCCGGTCCGGTACCTGGCCGAGCTCGCGCACCGTGCCACGCAGGATGTCGCAGCGTTCCAGGATATCGACCACGTTCTCGTTCTCCCAGCCGCGGCGGCCGACTACCAGGAGGTGGGGCGTGCGCCGGCCCATCCTGGCGGCGAGGTCGCGCCACAGGTGGAGCAGCAGGAGGTGGTTCTTGCGCGGCTCGATCGTGCCGAGGACGACGAAATAGGGTTCGGCCGGCAGGGGCGGGGCGGCGGCGGCTGGCGGCTCGATGCCGAGCGGGGCGACCGTCACCGGGGGAGGGAGGTCGCGCGCGCCGAGATAGGGGCGGAGGGCCGCCGCCGTATGGGCCGAGTTGACGATGATGGCATCCGCCAGCGCGGCGGTCGTGCCGATGCGCTTCAGGTGCCGGTCCGCCTGGCCGGGCCGGGCATATTCCGGGTGGGTGGCGGGGATCAGGTCATGGATCAGGGGCACGAAGGCGCAGCCTGCCTCACGCATTGCCTGGATCGGGCGCTCTCGCTCCAGGGCGCGGTGGGAAACCAGGAGGAAGACCTTCGAAGTTGTATTTTTGAGACGCCTGGCGAGTTCCCTCTGGCCGATGCCGGCCATGACCCGCCAGCGGAGCGCGAGGGAAAGGCGCCTGGCGCGACGCGCCGCCTTACCATCGGAGTCGCTCTCGCCCCAGGCCTTGTTCAGGAAGGCGATGAGGCCGATCACGGCCCGCCAGGGCAGGGCGACGTAATCGCCCGCAAGGGCCTGCGCGACAAAGGTGCAGCTTCCCTCGGGCATTGTGGCCCAGCGCCTGGCATAGGCCATTTCGACCCGATCAATGCCTGACGGCGCCGCTTTCGTCCCGCAGGCCAGGAGGCGCGAGACGTCCAGCACGACATGCGGCGGCCGGATGGCCGCACGGGTGTCGGGCAACGTGATCTCCTCGCCGCGCGGCACCCGCCTCTCCTTCGACACAACCTGAGCGTGCTTACCGCAAGTGCGAAGAGCGATGCCACCATCTTCGACCAGATGGCTGACCGAAAGAGGATCGGGCCGGTGGCTAACCGTCCCCGCTGCTTTGCGTTACTGGCTTCTAGTCCATTCTGGACGATAGAGCGAATAATAAATCATTCGTGATCCGGTTGAATGATATTTGTGGGACTTCCTTCCAGCAGAACGTCCCGCATCGTTTCCGCAGCCTTTCTCCGGATATCGGTCACGGCCTCGGGCGAGTGATACGCGCTGTGGGGCGTGATGATCAGCCGTCCCGCCAGCCAGGGTTCCCGGGCACGATAGGTGGCAAGGAGCGAGGGAATGGTGGTGCCCGGCGGCTCTTCGGGAAGCACGTCCAGCCCGGCGCCGGCGATGGTGCCATCCCGGAGGCAGCGCTCCAGCGCATCGAGGTCGAGGACGGGGCCGCGCGCGGTGTTCACCACCACCGCGCCGGGCGGCATCAGGCGGAGCAGGCGTTCATCCACCAGCCCCCGCGTGGCACGCGTCAGGGGTGTGTGAAGGGATAGGGTGTCCGCCCTGGCGAAAAGATCCTCGATCCGGCGGGCACGCTCGATCCCCAGGGCCAGTTCCGTGCCGTTCGGGAGGTGCGGGTCGTGGAAGACCACGCGCCAGCCGAAGGCCTTGGCCCGCAGCGCCGCGGCCGTGCCGATCCGGCCCAGTCCGAGCACGCCGAATGTCCGGGTCGAGGGGCGCTGGATCAGGGGTGAGTCGATCGGGAGCCAGGGCGCGGGCGGCTCCGCGCGTTGGGCATCGTGATGCAGCAGCAGGCCGCGCCGGAGGGCCAGGGCCAGGGCGATGGCGTGGTCGGCGACCTCGGTGGTGCCGTAATCCGGCAGGTTGCAGCAGGCGATCCCCCGCGCGGCGAGGGCGGCGCGGTCCAGCCGGTCATAGCCGACCCCCATGCGAACCACGCAGCGCAGCCGGGGGAAGCGGGCGATGTCGCTGGCTGAGAGCCAGTGGCGGAAGACAAACAGGCCTTCCACCTCGGCGAGAGCGGCATCGGGCAGTTCGGCGAGGCTGGCGGCGTGGGGCTGGAGGATGCGGACATCCGGGCCCAGCACCTCTCGCTCCACGTTGTCATCGGGGTAGAGCCCTTCCGCCTGCATCACCGTGATCGCCATGCGCCTCTCCCTTTCCGGCCGTTCGCGCGGCATCCTGATGTCAGGGGGTGCGCCCGTCCATGCGGGCGCCCGAAAAGGGAATGCGAATGGCCGAGCGGCGGATCCTGATCACGGGGGCATCGAGCGGTATCGGGGCCGCCACGGCGCGGGCGATGGCGGTGCCGGGAGCCGCCATCGCCGTGCATTGCCGCGCCAACCGCGCCGGCGCGGAGTCGGTGGCGGCGGAGCTGCGTGCCGCCGGGGCGAAGGCGGTGGTGCTGGAAGGCGACCTGACCGACCCCGCCGTGCCCGCGCGGTTGGTGCAGGAGGTGGTGGACGCCTTCGGAGGGCTTGAGGTGGTGGTGGCCAATGCCGGCTTCGCCGACCGGACGCTGGTGGGCGTCATGACCGATGAAGGCTTCGCGCGAACCGCCGACACGGTGCTGTGGGGCTTCCTGCGCCTGGCGCGGGCGGCCGGGCCACATCTGGCGAAGGCCGGGGAAGAGGGGGGCTTCGCGCGGATGGTGGCCGTGTCCTCCTTCGTGGCGCATCTGTTCCGGCCGGACACCGCGCTGTTCCCCGCCAGCGCCGCGGCGAAGGCGGGGGTGGAGGCGCTGGTGCGGTCGCTGGCGATCGAGTGGGCGCCCCATGTGACGGTGAATGCCGTGGTGCCCGGCTTCACGCAGAAGGATGCCGGCGCGCATGTGGCGCTGGAGCCCGCGGCCTGGGAGGCGATCCTGACGCGCATTCCATTGCGGCGGCTTGGCACCCCCGCCGATGTGGCGGCGGCCGTCGCTTTCCTGGCATCCCCCGGCGGCGCCTATGTCACTGGCCAGTGCCTGCATGTCAGCGGCGGCGTGGTGATCTGACGCTCCGGCGCGTCCTTCCCCGGCTTTTCTCAGCCTTCGAAGGGCAGCCCCACGTAGTTCTCCGCCAGCGCCGCCTGCGCGTTGCGCGACGCTGAGAGGAAGTCGAGATCCGCCATGCGGATGCGGTGCTCGAAGGCTGTTTCCGTATCGTCGCGGTGGAGCATGGTGGTCATCATCCAGCTGAAGCGCTCTGCCTTCCAGATGCGGCGGAGCGCCGTGGCGGGATAGGCGTCCAGCCCGTCCGTGCGGTTGCGGCGGATGGCGTCCTCCAGCGCACGGGAGAGGACGAGGACATCGGCGACCGCGAGGTTCAGGCCCTTGGCGCCGGTGGGCGGCACGATGTGCGCGGCGTCACCCGCGAGGAAGAGGCGGCCGTGGCGCATCGTCTCGCAGACGAAGCTGCGCAGTGGGATGATGCCCTTCTGGAAGATCGCGCCTTCGGAGAGGCGCCAATCGCCGGCGGTTTCGAGGCGGCGGTGCAGGGCGGCCCAGATGCGCTCGTCCGGCCAGTTGGCGATGTCGTCCTTCGGGTCGCACTGGATGTACATGCGCTGGATTTCGGGGGAGCGCGTGGAGAGCAGGGCGAAGCCGTCCTCATGGCGGGCATAGATCAGCTCGCGCCATGAGGTGGGGGCACGAGCGAGGATGCCGAGCCAGCCGAAGGGATAGGTTTTGCTGTATTCCTGGCGGTCAGCGGCAGGGATGGCCTGGCGGCCGGGGCCGTGGAAGCCGTCGGCGCCGATGACGTAATCACAGAGGAGTTCGCCGGGCGTGCCGCCGGCATGGTGGAAGGCGATGCGGGGGGCGTTCGTCTCGATATCGTGGAAGGCGGTGCCGGTGACGCCGAAATGGATGGTGCCGCCATCGGCGAGGCGGGCGGCGATCAGGTCGTGCAGCACCTTGTGCTGGGCATAGACGGTGACGCGCTTGCCGCCGGTCAGTTCCTCCATGTCCAGGTGGAAGCGGTTGGGGCCGTATTGGAGCGTGATGCCGGTGTGGAAATGGCCTTCCCTTACCATGCGGTCACCGAGGCCCATTTCGCGCATCAGCTCGGTCACCCAGTGCTCCAGCACGCCGGCGCGGATCGTGCCCTCCACGGCTTCGCGCGTGCGGTTCTCGAGGATGACGCTCTCGATGCCGGCGCGGTGGAGGAGATGGGCGAGGAAGAGGCCGGCGGGGCCGCAGCCGACGATGCCGACCTGCGTGCGCTGGGACATGTTCTGGCCTTGAGCGCTGTGGTTCATGACATTCACCCCCATAGCATGGGATTTTCAGCCCGTGCAGGGCTGCTTGCCGAGGGAGACGGGGCACGGCAAGACAGCCGGCAGGGATGGAGAAACGCCGAATGAGTGACGAGACCCCGCTTCTGGTGACGCGGCAGGGCGGCGTGGTGCGCGCCGTGCTGAACCGGCCGGCACGGCGCAACGCGCTGAACAACGCCCTTTCGGATGCGCTGGATTTGCTGCTGGCGGAGTTGCGCGCCGATTGCACGGCCCGGGTTCTCGTGCTGTCGGGCGCGGGGGGGCATTTCTGCGCGGGGCTGGATCTTGGCGAGGTCGGCGGCGAGGTGGGATCGCCGGAGCAGCGCATGGCAGCGCAGCTGGAGCGGAACCGGCGGATCGGGGCGCGCTTCGCGGCCCTGGCGGCGCTGCCGCAGGTGGTGGTCTGCGCCGTGCAGGGATCGGCCTTCGCGGGCGGCCTGGGCTTTGTCTGCGCATCGGATATCGCCGTCGCGTCGGCCGATGCGCGCTTCGCGGCGCCCGAGGCCAGGCGCGGGCTGGTGGCGGCGCAGATCCTGCCCTGGATCGTCCGGCGCACCGGGCGAAGCCATGCGGCGCGGATGGTGCTGCAGGGGCATGTGATGGATGCCGCCGAAGCCGGGCGGATCGGGCTGGTGCACCAGGTGGCGCCCGACGCCGCCGCGATGGAGGCGCTGGTGGAGGTGGCGGTGGCCGATGTTCTTCAGGGGGCACCCGGCGCCCTGGCGGAGACGAAGGCGATGCTGGCCGCGCTCGGCGGCGCGGTGCCGGAAGGCTATGCGGAGGCAGGTGCGGAGGCTTTCGCCCGCTGCGCCGCGAGCGGCGAGGCGGATGAGGGCATCGCGGCCTTCAAGGCGCGGCGTGCGCCGGCCTGGCTGGCAACTCAGTCCTCGTAGATCATCTTCCGGGTCATTCCGCCGTCTGAGATGAACTCGGCGCCGGTGACGAAGCCGCTCTCGGGGCTGAGGAGCCAGGCGGCGAGGGCGGCGATGTCCGCGGGCTGGCCGACACGGCCGGCAGGGTGCTGGGCGTGGTCCGCCTCGCTCAGCTTTTCGTTCCGAACATTGATCCAGCCGGGGGAGATGACATTCGCGCGCACATCCGGGCCAAGGCTGATCGCGAGCGCATGGGTCAGGGCGAGGAGGCCACCCTTCGAGGCGGCGTAGCTCTCCGTGTCCGGCTCGGACTGGTGTGCACGGGTGGAGGCGATGGTGAGGATGGCGCCCTTCGCCTGGCGCAGCAGGGATTCGGCGGCGCGGGCGAGAAGATAGGTGCTGGTGAGGTTGGTCCCGATGACGCGGGACCAGTCCGCCAGCGTCAGGTCGCGCAGGGGCTTCCGGACCATGATGCCGGCGTTGCAGACGAGGCCATCGAGGCGGGCCTCGGTATTCGCGATGCCTTCAATCAGGCTGCGGACGGCGGCTTCGTCTGAGATATCGGCCTGGATGTGGCGGGCGGCCTCGGGCGGGCCCTTCGGCTCCGTGTCGGCGGTGACGACGTGCCAGCCATCGGCCGCGAGACGGCGGGCGATGCCGAGGCCGATGCCGTTGGAGCCGCCCGTGACCAGCGCGACCCGCTTTCCTTCCGCCATCATCCGCCCTTCCATCTGTCCGGCGGGGAACGCGGGCGGAGGATGGAGGTTTGACCCGGGCGGAGGGCCGTCCTCGCCCATCCGTTGGAATTCTCCCATTCGATCATCAGCACAGTGCCGCGCAGCGCCGTCTCGCTGATCGCCATGGTGCCGAGAAGCCGCGCTACATCGCCCCGGTCAGCCGGGGCAGGAACAGAACCAGTTCCGGCACGAAGGTAACCAGCAGCAACGCTGCCGCCATCGCCGCCACGAACCACAGCACCCATGGCAGGGTGGACTCCATGGAGCATCCGGCCACGCGGCAGGTGACCATCAGGTTCACCGCCATGGGCGGGGTGAAGGCACCAATGGCCACGTTCATGGTCAGGATAATGCCGAACCAGGTCAGGTCCCAGCCGAAGGCTTTCGCGATCGGCAATAGGATTGGAAGAAAGACGAGGAAGATCGAGATGGCGTCGATCAGCATCCCCGCCGCCAGCACGATGACGGTGATGAGCAGCAGCATGATTGTCGCGTTATCCGTCAGCCCGATGAGGGAGAGCGCGAGTGCATCGAAGGCGCCGAGGGTGCTGCCGGCATGGGCGAAGATGGTAGCGAGCGCAATGATGATGAGAACGACCGCTGAGACCTCCGCGGAATCGCGCAGCACGGCATAGACGTCGCGCCAGGTGAGGGTGCGGTAGATCACGAGGCCGACGAAGAGTCCGTAGAAGACGGCGACCACGGCCGCCTCGGTGGGCGTGAAGGCGCCGGAGCGGAGGCCGCCGAGGATCACCACGGGCGCGGCGAGGCCCCAGATTGCGCCCTTGAAGGCCTGCCAGAGAGGGATTCGGGCTTCGCCGGGGGCGGGCAGGCCGAAATCGCCGCGCCGGGCCAGCCAGACTGCCGGCAGGAGCAACGACAGCCCGGCCAGGATGCCCGGCACCATCCCCCCGATGAAAAGCGCAGGCACGGAAACGCCCGGCACCAGCACGGCATAGACGATGAAGGGGATGGAAGGTGGGATGAGCACCGCCGTGGACCCCGCCGCCGCGACGAGAGAGGCGGTGTAGGGCCGCGGATAGCCCTGCCGCAGCATCGGCGCCAGCATCACGGCCGCGACCGCCGCGGCATCCGCCGCGCCGGAACCGGAAATTCCGCCGAGCACCATGCAGACGAGCACGGCGACGATGGCCAGCCCCCCGCGCCGTGGCCCCACGAGGGCGGCGGCGAAGTCCACCAGCCGTTTCGCCACGCCCGATCGTTCGAACACCATCCCGGCGAGGACGAACATCGGCAGGGCGAGAAGCGGGTACTTCGCGATCCCCGTCCAGACATTCGTCGGCAGGGCCATGATGCCCAGGCCCTCGATGCCGATGACGAGGATTCCGGCGGTGCCGAGTGCGACCCCGATGGGCGCGCCAAGGAAGAGCAGGCCGAAGAAGGCCAGCAAGAGGATCGCCGAACCTTCGAGGATCACGACGCGCGTGCCACCCGGATCATGCGGCCTGCGATCCGAAGGACGATGACGACGGACAGCA
>DATCMG010000408.1:0-1880 GCA_036563555.1 Roseomonas sp.
GCGCTGACCGAAGGCACGGCCAACTTCCTGGTGGACCGTCGGATGAACAAGTCGCAGCAGATGCGCTGGTCACGGCACGGCGCTGACCGACTGCTCCAGGTCCGCTGCGCCGTCTACAACGGCACGCTCGGCACCGGCTTCGGGCAGCGCTTCTACCCCGCCAACGACTGTCACCCGCAAGCGGCTATCGCCGCCTGACCCCAGTCTTGCGGCAGTCCCGCCTCCACCTCCAGCGCAAGCCGATGCGCCGTGAGGGTAGCCTGCTCGGCCCGGGACGAGGCTTCAGCCGCCGCGCAGGGCGGCTTGGGAGGCCTCCACCCCCTGTCGCCGCCAGCACCGCCCCACGCGCCCGTGCCGCCGCCAGCGCCGCCCGGGTGCGCTCGGAGGTGAGTTCCCACTCCTTCTGCGCCTTGGCTCCATAGAGCCGCATCATCAGGGCCACAGCTAATGCCGGACTGGCCACAACGATCGTAAGCGCGGGATCGTGAGCGCTAAAAATGCAAGCTGCGGCTAAACGACAGCGAAAGGTCTGGAGGAAACAAGGTCATGCTGAAGCCCGAAATCATTCAAGCTGCTCCCCATCGGGCGACCCGCCGAGCCCTGTTCCTCCTCATGGTACTTTCCGCTTTCGGGTTTGCCGTGGCTGAGCCAGTTCCAGCGGCCGCCGTACCGCGGCCCATGGTGTCCGGGTCTGCCGCTGATACCGCTCCGGGCCAGAGCGTCATCGAGCCGGTGCAATATCGTCGCCAACCCCATCGCCGGCACTACACGAGGCCATACTACCGACGACCCTATGACGGGAGGCGGTATTATGGACCGAGGCGGCGGTACGCTCCGCGGCCCTACTACGCGCCGCGATACTATGGACGGCCCTATTCGCCCTACGACCGGCCTCGTTATTATCGCAGGTGATAAGGTGCGTCATTTCCCTCACTGAGGATTCGGTGCGCGCCACGAGGCGCGATACCGTGGTGTGGGTCCAGACCACGCCGCCCCGTGGCGCAGGCACACCGCGTTCCGTCAGCGCGCGTGCCAGCCCCTGAAAGGTGGTAATACCCTCCGCCCGCAGCGCCTCCACCTCCAGCGCCAATCGATGCGCTGTGCGGGTGGCTCTCTCGGCTCGGGAAGTAGCTGCCGCAGCAGCACAGGGCGGCGATGGCGGCCTCCAGCCCCGGTCTCCGCCCAGCACCGCCCCTCTCGCCCGTGCCGCCGCCAGCGCCGCCCGGGTGCGCTCGGAGATGAGTTCCCGCTCCTTTTGCGCCATGGCCGCATAGACCCGCATCATCAGGTCGTCCGCCCCGGGCATGTCCGCGGTCCGGATCGAGACGCCGTCCTCCAGCAACTGGGAAAGGGTGTGCGCTCGCCGGGTGATGCGATCCAAGCGCGCCGCCACCAGCACCGCCCCGAGCTGGCAGCACCGGATCAGCGCCGCCTGGAACCCCGGCCGGCGGTCGTCCTTGCCAGAGGCGATGTCCTGGTGCTCGGCAACCAGCGCCCAGCCCTGGCTCGCGACGAAGGCCCGAACGCTGGCCTGCTGCGCCTCCAGCCCGAGGCCAGAGTGCCCTTGCTCAGCGGTGGAAACGCGATAGATCGCCACCGCGTATCGGGGCTGCGCCGGGGAGCGACGTGCAGCAGCCATCAGCCGGGGTCCCGTCATAGAACGGGGTCTTGGCCGGATTTGGTGATCATGCCGCGAGCAGGAGACGGCTTTCGAGCAGATCGAGGCCGGCCCGGCCATACATCTAGTGTCCCGAACCAGAAGTTCGTTCTTGTATATGGTATTCCTGAGATGGCAGGATTCCCGGCCAGTCCAGGAGGCCGGGATGGGACGTCGGGCGGTTGCGCTTGAGTTGAGTGAAGCGGAGCGGGCCGAGCTTTCG
>DATCMG010000414.1:0-6302 GCA_036563555.1 Roseomonas sp.
CCCGGACGCCTTCTTCGACACAAACTTCTACCGCGCCAACAGCCCGGACGTAACGGCCGCCGGGCTCGACCCGCTGGCCCACTACAACGCATTCGGCTGGCATGAGGGCCGCAACCCCTCCAGCCACTTCAACACCCAGGCATATCTCGCCGCCTATGCCGATGTAGCCGCAGCCGGCATCAATCCCTTGCAGCACTTTCTTCAGTATGGCGCGGCGGAAGGGCGATCAGGCTTCGGTGACCTTTTCTGACCCCTCCGCTTCTTAGCAGGCCGCGGCCAAAGAGCGGTCCGCACGGTCAGGCCGGCACGTGTCCCATAGCTATGACTACTGCGTCTGTCGGACTCGGATGCAGCCCTCCCTACGGTCGCCAGGCAATTCCGCGTTTCGGGCGAACAAGGGCAAACCCTTCCAAAACTGCATCAGCCGCGCCGCATGCTGGGCTGTGGCCCCCGGGATCTGTGAGTGCATATGGGACGCGGTCCTACGGCCAGAGTCCCAGGATAGCTTGCGCGGCCTGCGAAGTAGCAGTGTTCCAGACCCTCATGGCGAGCCAGCCCCGAACGCTCAATCATTGGCTGCACGCTTTCGCGCTCGCCCGGCTCAAGCAGACGTGCTGCAGCTTTCAGCTGGACAGCCGCTCAGAGCTCAGATAAGCGTTGCTCATTCCAATGAGCAGCATGCTATTCCGCTGAATGGAATTGTCCCGGGGAGAAGCTCTCTGGGGTAAGGATGCCGGGGAGACGTCACGATGAGTCTGCTATCGCCGTCACACAGCTCGGGCGCTGCCTGGGCAGATGACGCCACTCCACTCCGCGACCTGACCCAGCAACAGCCCGCCTTTGAGGTTCGGGATGGCGTCGTCCATCTCCGCGGCAGCGTGTCACGGTCCTCCGGCAGTCTTGCCTTCCCGGCGCGCGCGGTGTGCCTGGAGACCGGCGCCCGCGACATGGAGCCGATGACTTTCGGCCCTCGCGGCACCCTCTATTCCTTCTCGAAGGTGCACGTCTCTTCGAGCCGGCCGGTGCCCTACACGATCGGCTACGTCGACTTCGAGAACGGGGTCCGCGTGCTTGCGCAGGTCGAGGCGCCTGACGAGGCCCTTCGTTGTGACCTCCCAGTCGAACTGCGGGCGGATGAGGACCGCTGGTTCGTCACGCCTGTTGAAATGGAAGGAGCCCGCCCATGAGTGAGGCCTTCATCGTGAGCGCGGCCATGATCCCTATGGGGCGGCATCGCGAGTCCAGCTATGCCGGCCTCGCCCTTCCGGCCGTGCTGAACGCGCTGTCCTCGGCCGGCATCGCTAAGGACGAGGTCGAGGCGGTCGTCTGCGGGCATGCCTTCGGCGGCATGCTGACCGGCCAGCGCATCGTCAAGGAACTGGGGATCGGGTCCGTGCCGGTCACCAATGTGGACAATGCCTGCTCCGGCGGTGCCTCAGCGCTGCACCTCGCTTGGAAGGATATCCAGGCGGGCCGTCACGACATCGTCCTGGTGATTGGCGTCGACAAGCTGACGCAGTTCGGTGGCGGCACCCTCCCTTTGGTGACGGAGGACCCAGAGGTCCAGCAGGGCATGGTGATGCCCGCCCTCTACGCCATGCGCGCGCGGCGCTACCTGCACGAGCGGAACGCGAGCACCGCAGATCTGGCTGGCGTCAGCGTCAAGGCCAGGCGCCACGGCGCCCGCAACCCCTACGCCCAGTTCCGCAGCGAGGTGACGGTCGAAGAGGTCCTGCAGTCGCGCCCTATCGCGGAGCCCCTAACGCTGCTGCAGTGCTGCCCAACCGGTGACGGCGCGGCCGCCGTGGTCATGGTTTCCGATGCCGCGCGTCGACGGCTCGGGCTTCCCGCGGTGCGGATCTCGGCCTCGGTCCTCCACTCCGGGCAGGTCACGGGCGGGTTCCGCGACATGCTGAGGCCGGAGATCACCTACGATTCCGCGCGGGACGCATACGAGGCTGCTGGGATCGGCCCTGGCGATGTCGACGTGATTGAACTGCACGACGCATTCTCGATCGCCGAGCTGGTCTATTACGAAGCGCTGGGCCTCTGCGCCCCAGGTGATTCTGCGGAGTATCTGCGCGCCGGCCGCACCACCTACGGGGGTGACGTCGTCGTCAATCCCAGCGGAGGCCTTCTCTCGAAGGGCCACCCGGTAGGCGCGAGCGGCGTGGCCCAGGCCGTGGAGATCTACTGGCAGCTCACGGGCCAAGCGGGGGCGCGCCAAGTGGAGGACGCGCGGGTCGGCCTGTCCCACGTCACGGGCGGCGGCATCGCCGGACTCGATCACGGCGCCTGCACCGTCCACCTGTACGAGCGCATGGCCGCGTGAACGCAATCACCGAAAAGCCTGTCGAGGGAGAGGCTGGAAACGGCACCGTTAGCCGGGTTCTACTCATGCTGGCGCTGCTAGCCGATGCGGGCGGGAACGTCACGGTCAAGCAGATGGCCGAGAGCATGGGCCTCGCGCCCTCGACCGTGCACCGCCTTCTGCAACTCCTGCGAAAGGAGGGCTTCGTCGAAGCGGTCGCCGAAAGCCGCCAGTACGCGATTGGCGCGCAATTCTACCGCGTGTCGGCCCGGGTCGTGAGCCGGGTAGCCCCGCCGCTCCTCGCCCAGCCGGTAATCGAGGAGATCGCGAGGGACTTCAACGAGACCGTCGTTTTTGGCCTCTATCTCCCGACGGAACGCGCGATGAGCTTTGCGGCCCGGGCCGACGGGCAACAAAAGCTAAAATATCAGCTCGACATGCACCGCCCGCTCTCGCTTGTCTGGGGCGCGTCGGGAAAGGCCATTCTCGCCTTCGTCCCGCCCGAAATCCTCCGAACGATCCTGCGGGACGAGGGACCGTCACCGGCAACCGGCCGGCCGCCTCCGGCTCCCGAAGTGATCGAGGCTGAGCTGAGCGCCATCCGGGACCGCGGCTGGGCCGTGTCCGAGAGCGAGAAGCTGCCGGACGCACGCGGCATCGCGGCCCCCGTCTTCGGCGCGGCCGGCGTGATCGGCTGCATCTGCCTGACCTCCCCGAAATCGCGCATGCCGCATGCCAGCATCGACGCGATTGGCCGCGACATCGCCGCCCGTGCGAAAGCCCTCTCCTACGGCCTCGGAGCCCCGAACGAATGAGCCAGAACGCGTCCCGCGCGGCGCCGCTGTCCGGCTACCGCGTCCTCGACCTCACGACCTTCCTCTCCGGCCCCTTTTGCACGCAGATCCTCGGGGACCTCGGCGCGGAGGTGGTGAAGATCGAAACACCGGAGGGCGATTCCAGCCGCGATATCCCGCCGCATTTCGTGGACGGCGACAGCGCCTATTTCCTCGGAATCAACCGCGGCAAGCGCAGCCTCGTCATCGACATGAAGCGGACGGAGGGTCTCGCCCTCGCGAAGCGTCTGATCGCTGAGGCGGATGTGGTGGTAGAAAACTACCGCCCCGGCGTGGCCGCCCGGATCGGCCTGGACATCCAGGCGCTGCGCGCTGCACACCCGCGGCTCATCTGGGCGTCCGTCAGCGGCTTCGGCCAGACCGGTCCGTGGCGCGACCAGCCGGCCTACGACATGATCGTGCAGGCCCTGTCCGGCGTGATGAGCCTCACCGGGGAGCCGGGGCGCCCGGCCGTGCGGCTCGGCATCCCGGCCGGGGACATGGTGGCGGGCATGTACGCCACCATCGCTATCAACGCCGCCCTGGCGGACCGCGAGCGGACCGGCGAGGGACGCGTCATCGATGTCTCGATGCTCGATTGCCAGCTCGCCATGCTCTCCTACCAGAGCACCTACGCGCTCGTCGCCGGCGTGACGCCGCAACCCCAGGGCGCGCGGCACGACTCCATCCCGACCTACCGCTCCTTCGTCGCGGGAGACGGACGCGAGCTGGTCGTCACTGCAAATACGGAGCGCATGTGGCGCGGCCTCTGCGAGGCCCTGGGCCGCGAGGCCCTGCCCCTCGATTCGCGCTTTGCCACCGGCGCCCGCCGGCTGGAGAACCGGGAGGCGCTGTGGCCGATCCTGGAGGAAGCCTTCCTGGCGCGGGGCGCGGCGGACTGGATCGCGCCGCTGCAGGAGCGTGGCGTCCCTGTCGCGCTGATCAAGACTGTCCCCGAGGCGCTTGCCGATGCCCGCATGGCCGGGCGCGGCATGGTCCAGCCGCTCCGGCGGGAGGATGGCACGCGGATCGAGGTGGTGGGCAACCCGATTAAGTTCGTCGGCGAGACGTCGCCCGAACCTGGCTACCCGCCGCGGCTCGGCGAGGACGCGGCGCGCGTCCTGGGCGGCTGGCTCAGCCTGGACGCGGTGGAGGTGGAGGCATTGCGGGCCAACGGTGTGGTCGCGCCACGGGCGCAGGAGATCGCATGACGGCCTTTTCCGGCCAGGACCAGACCGTCCGCCTTGGGAGCCTCGAAACCGGCTGGCGCGAGTCTGGCGCGGGAGCGCGGGGTACCGTGCTCGCCCTGCACGGCCTCGGCCTCGATCGTGCGGCCTTTGACCCGCTGGGTGCAGCCCTGCCCAATGGCTGGCGCCTCGTCTCCTACGACCAGCGCGGACACGGAGAGGCGGCGCACAGCATCCCGGACAGCCTCGAGTCTCTCGTCGAGGACGCGCGCCGCGCCATCGCGCATGCCGGTGGCCAGGTACACCTCCTCGGGCATTCGATGGGCGGAGCCGTCGCGGCGCTCGCGGCGGCCCGCAGCGATGCGGTGCTCTCCCTGACCCTCATCGCCACACCGTCCCGGGGCTTTCCCGAGTTTGCATGGCGCGGGGAAGCGGCCACCCAGGCTGGCATGAACGCCGTGCTACCGCCCACCTTGTCCCGATGGTTCGGTCCGGATTGGGAGACGGCGGCCCCCTCCTGCGCCGTGTCGTACGCCTCGACAGCCCTTCGGGCGATGCGGCCTCAAGGATGGGCCGCTGCTTGGCGTGCCCTCGCGTCTTTCGAGGGATTCGAGGCGCTAGTCGTGCCGGCCCGGCCATCTCTCGCGCTTGCGGCCGAAGACGACCTGTCGACGCCGCCGCACAGCATGGAGCCGATCGCGCTGGCTTGGGAGCACGCCGGAGCGCGGCTGGCCCGCCAAGTCTTGGCCCGCGGCGGCCACCTGCTTCCGGTAACGCAGCCGGATGCCCTGGCCGCCTACCTTCCCGCCCACTGGACCGCGGCGACGCGCTGAGCCCGTCGGAAACAATAGACAAAGAATCCATAAGCAGGAGGAAAGCGTCCATGTCGAATAGCATCACCCGTCGTCGGGTGGTCGGTAGCTCGATCGCAATGATCGCTGCCACCACGGCGCCCCTCCGGGCCGACAACTTCCCCTCCAAACCCGTGCGCGTGATCGTTCCCTTCGTGCCTGGAGGGCCTATCGACCAGACTGCGCGTATCGTCTCCCAACGCCTCGCGGAACTGCTCGGCCAGCCGGTCGTCATCGAGAACCGGACGGGCGCAAACGGTGTCGTCGCCGCGGAAACGGCGGCACGCGCCCCTGCGGACGGCTACACGCTGCTCTTCTCGGTCATCCATCATACGGTGCTGCCGAGCCTGCAGCAGAATCTCAGCTACGACATCGAGAAGGATTTCGATCCTATCACGCTCGTGGCGTACTACCCGATCATTCTCGTCGTGAGGCCAAACTTCCCGATCCACTCCGTGCGGGAGCTGATCGTGCGCGCCAAAGAGGCGCCGGGGCAGCTGACCTTCGGTCATTCCGGCTACGGCGGAGGCACGCATCTCGCGGGCGAGCTCTTCGCGATGCAGGCCGGCGTGCAACTCCGGCAGGTGCCGTACAGAGGCAGCGCGGCCGCGATGTCGGACCTGCTCGGCGGCCATGTGGACCTCATGTTCAGCGATGCCCCAACCGCGCTGTCCCATGTGCAGGCAGGCCAGCTCCGTGCCCTCGGCATTTCGACACCCGAGAGATCCGAGCTGCTGCCTGATCTACCAACCATCGCCGAGTCCGGCCTGCCCGGCTACGGCGCCTATTCCTGGGGCGGCATTTCGGTGAAGGCCGGCACGCCCGCTGAGGTGAAGGACCGCATCCACGCCGAGCTGATCCGGGTCCTGCAGGAGCCCGCCACGCGGCAACGCTTCCTGCAGATCGGCGCGGAGCCGCAGCCCGGCACACCAGCGGAGTACGCCGCGATGATGCGGGGCGAGATCACGAAATGGGCCGCAGTGGTCCGGCAGGCCAACATCCGGATGAACTGACGCAGCCAGCGCGCAACATCGCCCGCGAAGGCGGCTCAGGAGGAAACGGGGACATGACAAAGGCGAGGATCGCCATCATCGGCGCCGGCATCGGCGGGCTGACAGCC
>DATCMG010000417.1:0-3153 GCA_036563555.1 Roseomonas sp.
GCTGGCCTGGCCGCCCCGGCCGCCGCGGGCACCGAGATTGCCGAACATCTGCTCGAAGATGTCCTCGAAGCCGCCACCGCCGAAACCGCCGCCGAAGGGGTTGCCGCCACCGCCGCCGCCGCCATTCTCGAAGGCGGCGTGGCCGTAGCGGTCATAGGCGGCGCGCTTCTCGGCGTCCTTGAGGACGTCGTAGGCCTCGTTGCATTCCTTGAACTTCGCCTCGGCCGCCTTGTCGCCCGGGTTGCGGTCGGGGTGGTGCTGCATGGCGAGCTTGCGGAACGCCTTTTTCAGCGTGTCCTCGTTCGCGTCGCGGGCGACGCCCAGCACCTCGTAATAATCACGCTTGGCCATTGTGGTTCCCGTGCGGGGCGCGTCCGCGCCCTGTAGGGTTGCATCCGTAAGGTGGGCCGCAAAGAGGAAGCGCCCGGCCCGCTCCTCGCGATGCCGGGCGCCTCGTTCTCTTTACCGCAAGGGCGATCAGCCCTGCTTCTTCTTCGAGGGATCGACGTCCTCGAACTCGGCGTCGACCACCTTGCCGCCCGCGGGCCCATTCGGGTTGGCGTTGCTCGGGCCGCTGGCCGTGCCGGCCTCAGCCTCGGCGCCCGCCTGGGCGGCCTCGGACTGCGCCTTGTAGAGCGCCTCGCCGATCTTCATGGAGGCGGTGGAGAGACGCTCCCCGGCCGTCTTCATGGCATCGAGATCCTCACCCTCCAGCGCCGAGCGGGCGGCGGAGAGAGCGGCCTCGACCTCGCCCTTGTCGGCATCGGCGAGCTTGTCGCCGTTGTCCTTCAGGGCCTTGTCGGTCGAATGCACGAGGGCTTCGAGGTTGTTGCGGGCCTCGACGCCCTCGCGGCGGCGCTTGTCAGCCTCGGCATTCGCCTCGGCATCCTTCACCATCCGCTCGATATCGGCATCCGACAGGCCGGAGCGGGCCTGGATCTTGATCTGCTGCTCCTTGCCCGTCGCCTTGTCCTTGGCGGACACGGAGACGATGCCGTTCGCGTCGATGTCGAAGGTCACCTCGACCTGCGGCACGCCGCGCGGCGCGGGCGGGATGCCCTGCAGGTCGAAATTGCCGAGCAGCTTGTTGTCGGCCGCCATCTCGCGCTCGCCCTGGAAGACCTTGATGGTCACCGCGGTCTGGTTGTCGTCAGCCGTGGAGAAGGTCTGGGACTTCTTCGTCGGGATGGTGGTGTTGCGGTCGATCAGGCGCGTGAACACGCCGCCCAGCGTCTCGATGCCCAAGGACAGCGGGGTCACGTCGAGCAGCAGGACGTCCTTCACCTCGCCCTTCAGCACCGCGCCCTGGATGGCCGCGCCGATGGCGACGACCTCGTCCGGGTTCACGTTGCGGGCAGGCTCCTTGCCGAAGAAGGACTTCACCGCCTCGATGACCCGGGGCATGCGGGTCATGCCGCCGACCAGGATCACCTCGTCGATCTCGCCGGCGGTCAGGCCGGCATCCTTCAGCGCGGCGCGGCAGGGCTCGAGCGTGCGCTGCACGAGGTCATCGACCAGCGCCTCCAGCTTCGCGCGCGTCAGCTGCAGCACCAGGTGCTTCGGGCCGGACGCGTCGGCGGTGATGAAGGGCAGGTTGATCTCGGTCTGCTTGGCCGAGGACAGCTCGATCTTCGCCTTCTCGGCGGCCTCCTTCAGCCGCTGCAGGGCAAGCTTGTCGCCGCGCAGGTCGATGCCGTTCTCGCGCTTGAACTCGTCCGCGAGGTAGTCGATCACCCGCTGGTCGAAGTCCTCGCCGCCGAGGAAGGTGTCGCCGTTGGTGGACTTCACCTCGAACACGCCGTCGCCGATCTCCAGCACGGACACGTCGAAGGTGCCGCCGCCGAGGTCATAGACCGCGATGGTGCCGTGGTGCTTCTTGTCGAGGCCATAGGCGAGGGCGGCCGCCGTCGGCTCGTTAATGATGCGCAGCACCTCGAGGCCCGCGATCTTGCCGGCCTCCTTGGTGGCCTGGCGCTGGGCGTCGTTGAAGTAGGCGGGGACGGTGATGACGGCCTGCGTCACCGGCTGGCCGAGATAGGCCTCGGCCGTCTCCTTCATCTTGCCCAGGACATAGGCGCTGATCTGCTGGGGCGCCTGCTTCTGCCCGCCGGCCTCGACCCAGGCGTCGCCATTGTCGGCGCGCACGATCTTATAGGGGACCAGCGCGACGTCCTTCTTGACGGTCGGGTCCTCGAAGCGGCGGCCGATCAGGCGCTTCACGGCATAGAGCGTATCGGACGGGTTCGTGACCGCCTGGCGCTTCGCGGCCTGGCCGACGAGGCGCTCGCCATTCTTGGCGAAGGCGACCATGGAGGGGGTGGTGCGCGCGCCCTCCGCGTTCTCGATGACCTTGGTCTCGCCGCCTTCCATGATGGCGACGCAGGAATTGGTGGTGCCGAGGTCGATACCGATGACCTTGCTCATCCGTTACTCTCCTTCGCGGCGGCCGGGGCACGGCCCGTAATCAGGCACCGTGCGCGGCCCCATTGTTCAACTCGGATGGGGGTTGGGAACGGGTTGGTCCCGTCGGCCCTCGATGTATTCAGGGGCGGGCGGCGCGACAAGACCCCGCCGCCCCTGATTCACGAGGGTCAGGCAGGCTTCCCGGCCACCACCACCATGGCCGGCTTCAGCAACCGGCCATTGATCGTCCAGGCCGGGGTCCAGGCCGTGATAACCGTGCCCGGCTCCACGCCGTCCGGCGCCGGCTGTTCGGCCATGGCCTGGTGCAGCTCGGGGTCGAAGGGCTTGCCGGCGGGGTCCGCGGCCTTCACGCCGTGGCGCTCCAGCATGGCGATGAAGGCGCGCTCCACGCCCTCGAAGCCGCCGCGCAGCTTGGCAAGCTGGTCGTCCTCGCCCTCCGGGGCCGCGGGCAGGGCATCCAGGCCGCGGCGGAGGTTCTCGGCGGCATCCGCCACGTCGCGGGCGAACCTCGTCACGGCGTAGTTGCGGGCATCCTCCAACTCGCGCTTGTGGCGGTTGCGGAGGTTCTGCATCTCGGCCTCGGCCCGCAGCCACTTGTCGCGCATCTCGGCGAGCTGGGCAGCAAGATCCTGGGCCGGGGCCTCGGTGCTGCCATTGCCCGGGGCAGTGGTGGGGGCGTCCTGGGTGGCGCCAGCCTGGGGCTGCGCCTCGGCTTCGGAAGGATGGGTG
>DATCMG010000420.1:0-1656 GCA_036563555.1 Roseomonas sp.
CGTAAGGTACGTCCCGGCGCAGCACGGGCGCCACGGGGTGGCTGCTGGTGGTCGCGATCCCGATCGTGTAGCCATCCGGCGCGGCGCGGGCTACGGCCTCGCTGCCGATGGTGCCGCCGGCGCCAGGCCGGTTCTCCACCACCACAGGCACGCCCAGTGCATCCGACAGTCTCCGCGTAACGATCCGAGCGACCGCATCCGTCCCGCCGCCGGGAGGCAGAGGCACGATGCAGCGGATCGGACGGCTGGGCCAAGCGTCGCCCTGAGCCAAGGCGGGCATCGCCATAATAGTGGGTGCAGCGCTTAGCAGGCGGCGGCGGAACAGCATGGGGCTTCGGTCCTCCTGCATACGGCGCCTTCTGCCCGGCGAGGCCAAGCGCTGACGCGGACCATTGCTTGTCCGCTTGACCAGACAAGCTTAGGAACCATCGCGATGCGTTCGCAAGCTCCAAAATACGTGACCATCCGGGCACTGCTTGAGGTCCGCTGGGAGCGGAGCATGCTGCCCGGAGACCGTCTTCCCTCCGAAGCCGAACTCTGCGCCGATTTCGGGGTCAGCCGAGCCACGGTGCAGCAAGCCTTGGGCATGCTTGAGCGTGATGGCGTGATCCGTCGTGACCAAGGGCGCGGAACCTTCTATGTCGGCCCTGTCGGCAGCCGGACCGAGCAGGAGCCGAGCCGCCTCCTCGAAACCCTCATTCAGGAACGGGAGGGCAGTGAAACACGCGTTCTGCGCCATGCGCTGGAGCGCCCGCCGGCCCGCGTGGCACGACACCTCGGCCTGTCGCGTGATGATAGGGTTGTGACGATCGAGCGGCTGGGCCTGGTGGAGGGTGGGCCGCTCGTCTTTATCGAAACCTATCTGCCTGTGGCGCTCGGCAGCAAGTTGTTGGCCGATCTGGCACAACTCTCGCGCATGAGCCTGGCCGCAGTGCTCAGCGACGACCATGGCGTGCCGATCGCGGCGGTTCAGCAAGTCATCGCCGCACGCCTCTCGGATCCTCGCTACGCGCCTGCTCTAGGAATTGAGGTTGGCGTACCGGTTCTGGAGGGCGAGCGCATCTACCTTGACGGGGCGGGGCACCCGGTCTTCTGCACCATTTCGACATATCGAAGCGACCGCCACGCGTTCGTCATGCATGTGAAGGACTGGCGCTGACACGAAAGCCAGCCGAGGCTCGCCCCTACCGCGCGTTCTGCCCTTGCATGGCGCAGTCGGTTCTACCGAAATGCTGACGATGTGGCGGCCTCGGGATAGTGGTGACACCGCATGACCGGTCGAAACATACGGCCTGTTGTTAGGCCGTCGCTGCTCAACGCGTCGGTATCGCCGATACATGCACCAGAGCGCTGGCGGTTGCGTCACCATCTGACCGAGATGGTCAATCCACCCAAGGTGGCTTTGCTACTGAATTCTGGGTTCTCCCGCACTTTCCGTGCTGTCGTTTCGGTCTCACGCGGCATGGAGGACGCGGGCGGAGAGCTATGGCCGAAAGTGGGTGATGGCGGTGTGAGAGGCGGCGTACCGAGGCGGGTGGAAGCCTGCCTGAATCTCCCGAAGGAGCGATACGCCATAACGAGCAATACCACTGTTGTTCCCCTTCGTCAGCCGGAGACAGTTGAGGATCCGCTGACGGCGGTTCTGAGGAGCGGCGC
>DATCMG010000423.1:0-4756 GCA_036563555.1 Roseomonas sp.
GGGGCTCGCGCTCGCCACCTCCATCGGCGGTTCCCGCGCCAACCTCGCCACCACCGCCGGCCCCGTCACCCGCACCCCGCGCCCGATCATACCGGCGCCGGAGGAGCTGGAGCGCCATGCCGCCTTCGTCGCGAAGCTGAAGGATCCGGTCTGGGCAACGATTGACGCCGCATCCGCCTGACCGGACGACCGCACCGGGATACTCAGCTTTCCGCCGGCTGCGCCGGCGAAGAGGTGCCCTTCTCCGGTGCCAGCGCCGCGATCAGGCATTGCACCGCATCGCGCAGCGACCGCGCCTCGCAAACTCCGCCGCCTGCCTCGCGCAGCGCCGCCATCACGGTGCTGTCGCGCTCCGCGCCCCAGAGGCCCGCCACCAGCACCGCCTCGGGGAAGCGGCGCCGCAGCCGCCGCATCGTGTAGCGCGCACTCGCCGCCCCGCTGCCGCCATCCAGCGCGGAGAGCACCACCGCCCGAACCCCCTCCGGCCCTGGCGTCGCGTCCCGCAGCGCCTCGTTGGACAGCGCCGTCGCGCCAAAGCCCTTCAGCGCCAGAACCTGGGCCAGCATCACCGTGGCCTGCTCGTCCAGACGCCCCCGCCCGGCCACGCAGAGCACCGCGCCCGGCGCCTGCCAGTCCGGGGGCAGCTCCGGATCGGGGATCGGCTCCTCGGCCTCCGGCCGCTCCACCGGCCCATCCGTTACCAGAGGCGGCGCCTCCACATCCTCATGCTCGGACAGGTCGTCCAGCAGCCCGTTCACCCGCGTGCGCAGCACGTCCAGCCGGGTCCGGTTGAGCGCCCCGCGCGTCGCGTCCCCCTGCGCCAGAGCCAGGCCGGGCAGCGCCACCGTGTCGTAATAAGCCTGCAGCGGCTGGGTCCGCAGCTGCAGCTCCGCCTGTTCCGCCAGCCCGTCCCCGTCGCCGGCCAGGGCGCGCTGGTAAAAGGCCTCGGGTGGTTCCAGCGCCGCACGGTCGCCGAGCAGCACGTCCAGGAACTCCAGCCGGTCCACATGGCGCCCCAGCACCACCAGCCCGACTGTCAGCGGCGTGGCCAGAAGCAGTCCGATCGGCCCCCAGAGCCATGCCCAGAAGGCCGTTGCCAGTAGGATCGCCACCGGCGAGAGCCCGGTGGAATGGCCATAGACCAGCGGCTCGAACACCTGCGCCATCACCGGCTCCGCCACGCCGAAGAGCACCACCACCCAGATCAGCATGGTCCAGCCCGGATCGACCGCGATCGCCAGCAGCACGGGGAAGGCCGCCGCGATGAAGCCGCCGATGAAGGGCACGAAGCGCATCAGCCCCGCGATCACGCCCCAGAGCAGCGGATTGGGAATCCCGATTGCCCAGAGCCCGGCCGCCATCGCCAGGCCGAACCCCGTGTTCAGCGCTGTTTGCGCCAGGAAGTAGCGCGACAGGCGCGAGGCCGCCTCGTTCAGCGCCGCCGTCGTCCGCTGCAGGTCGCGCGAGCCCATCAGCTTGATCAGCCGGTCCCGCAGGTCCTCGCGGTAGAGCAGGAGGAAGACCACGAAGACGATAACGATGCCCGTGGTGGCCACGGGCCCCAGCAGCGGCCCCACCACGCGCTGCAGGACCGTCAGGATTCCGGGCGTCGGCTCCCGCAGCTCCACCGGCAGCGGCGGCAGCCCGGCCTGGGGCGCGGCAGCCGAGGGCGCCTCCGCCCGCTGCGACAGATTTTCTCCCAGGTTCTGCAGCAGCTCCGAGGCGCGTCCGATCAGCCCGCCACCGCCGAACAGCCCGCTCAGCTTCTGCGTGATGACCGTCTGGTAGTAGGGCAGCTCATTCGCCAGATCCGCCAGTTGCCGCCCCATCAGCGCACCGACACCGGAGAGCACCGCGACCGCCAGCAGCACCCCCGCCAGTTCCGCGGCCACCCGCGGCACGCCAATCCGGCGGAAGCCCCTGACGACCGGCGCCAGGACGAAGGCCAGCAGCACCGCCATGGCCAGCGGCACCAGAAGCTCCCGCGTGAAGTACAGCACGCCCACCAGGGCGATGCCGGCATAGAACAACCCCGGACCCGAGGCCGGCACGCCCGCCGCCGCCACCTCGCTCGAAAGGTTCGACCCGGAAAGGCCGGGGGTCCGCGCAGCGGCGGGGCGGGAAGCGATCGGGTCGGCCATGGTCTCCACGGGAAAAGAGGGCCCCGGGGGAACGCTGTTTGAAGCTGTTTGTCACAAAGCACCCCGGGCAGCCCCCATGCGCGGCCTGCCCTGGCCGGATCGCCCCCCCGCGACTATCTTCCGCCCAGGACTTCCAGGACCACCGAGGCCCCGATGCGCGACCCAGACTACACCGGCTACACCCCCAACCGCGTCGAGGGTGTGACGGCCGAAGAGGTGATCCAGGTCACCTCCCGCCATGTTTTCTGCGATGGCGGCAGCGTCGCGCTCGGCCATCCCGGCATCTGGCTGCGGATCGAGGGCGAGGAGATCACCTGCCCCTATTGCTCCCGCACCTACCACCTCGCTCCCGGCACCGGGGATGACAACCATCACTGATCGCGAGAACGCGGACGAGGCTACCGATAAAGCCCCGGCCGCCGACCCCATCACCGCCGAGGTGAATCCGAACCGCCACCTCATCCTGGTGGACGGCTCCGGCTACATCTTCCGTGCCTTCCACGCGCTGCCGCCGATGACCAACCCGGCGGGGGTGCCGGTGAACGCCGTCTTCGGCTTCACCCAGATGTTGGCCAACTTCCTGTCCAAGCATGCGGGCAGCCATATCGCGGTGGTCTTTGACGCTTCGCGCTCGACCTTCCGCAACCAGCTCTACCCCGAATACAAGGCCCAGCGCCCCGAGGCCCCGCCCGAGCTCGCCCCCCAGTTCGGCCTGATCCGCGAGGCCACCGACGCCTTCTGCGTCGCCCGCGTGGAGCTGGACGGCTACGAGGCCGACGACCTCATCGCGACCTACGCCACCGAGTTCGTGAAGGAGGGCGGCCAGGTCACCATCGTCTCCTCCGACAAGGACATGATGCAGCTGGTGGGCGGCGGCATCCGCATGCTCGACCCCATCAAGCAAAAGCCGATCCACGCCGCCGAGGTGGTGGAGAAGTTCGGCGTCATGCCGGAGAAGGTCGTCGAGGTGCAGGCGCTGGCCGGCGATTCCACCGACAACATCCCCGGCGTCCCCGGCATCGGCATCAAGACCGCCGCCCAGCTCATCGAGCAGTATGGCGATGTCGAGACGCTTCTCTCCCGCCTCTCCGAGATCAAGCAGCCCAAGCGCCGCCAGGCGCTGGAGGAGAACGCCGAGAAGGCCCGCATCTCCCGCAAGCTGGTGGAGCTGGACCGCAACGCGCCCCTCCCCTGCCCGATGGAGGAGCTGGCCACCCGCGCGCCCGAGGCCGGCAAGCTGCTGGCCTTCCTCAAGAGCCATGGCTTCCGCAGCGTCCAGCACCGCCTCGGGCTGGACGCCAACGGCGATGTGCCGGTTTCCCGCCCCGCCGGCCCCGCGCCCGCCCCCGTCGCGCTGAGCCTGCCGGAAGAGGGCGCTCCCTTCGGCCCCTACGAGACCATCACCACCATCGACGCCCTGCATGCCTTCGCCGATGCGGCGCGCGAGGCTGGCGTGATGGCGCTGGATACCGAGACCACCAGCCTCGATGCCCTGAACGCCTCCCTGGTCGGTGTTTGCATGGCCATCGCCCCCGGCCGCGCGGCCTATCTGCCGCTGCGCCATGAGGGGGTGGACATGCTCACCCCCGCGCCCGAGCAGCTTCCCTTCGATTCCGCCATCGAGGTCCTGCGCCCGCTCCTGGCCGACCCTTCGGTGCTGAAGATCCTGCACAACGCGAAATACGACCTGGAGGTGCTGAACCGCGAGCCGAACGGCGCGCTGGAGGTGTCGCCGATCGACGACACCATGCTCATCTCCTACAGCCTCGATGCAGGCCGCCACGGCCATGGCATGGACGAGCTGTCGCGCCGCCACCTCTCGCACCAGCCGATCACCTATGACGAGGTCACGGGCACCGGCCGCGCGCGCAAGCCTTTCACCCAGATTCCGCTGGACGAGGCCACCCGCTACGCCGCCGAGGATGCCGACGTCACGCTGCGCCTCTGGCAGACCCTCAAGCCCCGCCTGCGCGAGGACAAGGCGCTCGTTCTCTACGAGCAGGTGGAGCGCCGCATGATCACCGTGCTGCGCGACATGGAGATGGCGGGGGTGAAGGTGGACGGCCCGGCGCTGAAGCAGACCGGCGCCGAGTTCACCGAGCGCATGGCCGCGCTGGAGAAGGAAATCCACGAGATCGCCGGCGAGCCCTTCGCCGTCGGCTCACCGAAGCAGCTCGGCGAAATCCTCTTCGGCAAGATGGGCCTGTCCGGCGGCCGCAAGGGCAAGTCCGGCGCCTATTCCACTGATGCCGCGACGCTGGAGGAGCTGGCCGCCACCACCGGCCACCCGCTGCCGCGCAAGGTTCTGGATTGGCGCCAGCTCTCGAAGCTGAACTCCACCTATGTCGAGGGGCTGCAGGCCCAGTTGGCATCGGATGGCCGCGTGCATACCGATTTCTCCATGGCCATCACCAGCACCGGCCGCCTTTCCTCCACGGAGCCGAACCTCCAGAACATCCCCATCCGCACCGAGGAAGGCGTCCGCATCCGCCGTGCCTTCGTGGCCGAACCCGGCCATGTCCTGCTGGCGGCGGATTACAGCCAGATCGAGTTGCGCCTGCTCGCCCATGTCGCCGAGGTGCCGAGCCTTCGCGAGGCCTTCGCCACCGGCCAGG
>DATCMG010000424.1:0-1897 GCA_036563555.1 Roseomonas sp.
AGGGTCTGCCAGGCCCTGGGCCAGATGCTCGGCGCTGTCGGTATCCGCACCCAGGTGGAGACCATCCCGATCTCCGTCCTTTTCCGCAGGCGCACCAGCGGCCCGGATGGAACGCCGGACCTCACCACTTTTATGCTCGGCTATGGCTCACCGAACGGCCTCGCGACCTCGGCGCTCTCATCCCTCGTGCGCACCATGGACCGCCAGCGTGGTCGCGGTGGCAACAACTATGCCGGCTATTCCAGCCCGAAGCTGGATGCGCTGATCGACGGCTCGGAGATGGAATTGGACGATGCCAGGCGGGCGGAGATGGTTGGCGAGGCCACCCGCATCGCCATGGAGCAGGTCGCCATCGTGCCGGTTTACTTCACCAAGGCCATCTGGGGCTTGCGCCGGGACCTGACCCTCGCGCCGCGTGCGGATTCCTTCACCTTCGCCAACACCGTGCGCCCGGCGAACTGAGCAGAACGGGTGACGTGGTTCGGCAATCAGATGGAGAGACGCGCATGAAGCATCTGCTGCCGGATGAAGTGCGGTCCGCGGTGGATGGCCGCCGCATGATGGCGGAGCTGACCGAGTCGGCGCGCTGGGTGAAGCTCTCAGGCACGGCGGAGAAGTTGGAGGGCCTTCGTACCTGCGCTCTCGGCTCGACGAGGCAGGGTACCGTGCCAATATCCTGACCCATCTCGATGGTCCTCGATGGCGACGAGCCTCTCGATCGGCGTTCCAGCCGGGCACCAGGTTGTGAAATAGGCCAGCTCGCCATCAACGGTGTGGCGTTGGATTGGCAGGCCCCGCGTTCACAGGCTCTTTGTAGACGGACTGAATTCATCCGCGTCCAGTTCAGCGACTTCCAGATCGGCCCAGCCATTCCGCGCCACTTTTCCCTGACGATGCATTATCGCTCGCACATCGTCGGGATCGTAGCGTCCCACAGGAAGGCCGGGATAGGCGCCGAACATTCCTTCCGGAGCGTATTGGCTGGTCAGAACCACCACCCGTCCATCACCCGATCTACGACTGCCTGTCGGTTGAGGCTTCGCGAAATGATCTGCCGAACCTCGCGTGACCGCAGCGGGTTGGCAGGTAGCGAGCCGCCATCCGTGGCGTGCGGACGGAAGTTGTCCATGTACAAGTAGATAATGCGGTTGGAGATGCCTGTCCTGATTGCCGCCGCCGGGTTGGCGCGCACTCGTGCGACGTCAGCGCGAGGCACCGCGTCAGTCAGGTTTAACTCCCCCGCCAGCAACCCCGAAAGGCAGGAAGCTCCCGAGGCGATCGGACAGGTCGCCACGCGTTCTTAGCCCGGGCGCCGGGCCCACCAGTTGGGGTTGGCGGCAAGCACGAAGCGGTCTCCGGGCACATGCTCCACCCCCCGATAGGGGCCGGTACCGGGACTGCCGCTCCCGACGTTGTACTCGGCGGCGGTATGCGCACCAATGCCGACGGAGATCATGCAAGAAGGCAGCATATCGTTTAGGATCGCTGCGGGTACGGTGGTGCTGACGCGGGCCGTGTGCTTGTCTACCACGGTGAAGGTCTTTCCGGGGATATAGGTTCTCAGCGAGAAAGGCTGCCCCGGCAAGCAGCAGGCGCGTTGGGCGGAGAAGGCGACAGCCCTCGCGGTGAAGGGGGGCGTCATGGAAGGTCACGGCGCGGCGCAGCTTTAGCTCCCGGGTCAGGGGACCGATGACCCGCCAGGATTCCGCCAGGCCGGACTGTACGTTCTCCAGCTCGTCCGCCAGTAGCAGCCGGTCACAGACGTGGTAGGCGAGGGGTTGGTTGGCCGTGGTTGGATGGAAATGCGGACCACGCGCCGTCGGCTCGAAGGAAAGCCCGATGCGCGGCGTCTGCGATGACGCCGGGATGGCGAGCAGCGCCGTAAGGAGCAGAGCGG
>DATCMG010000428.1:0-6696 GCA_036563555.1 Roseomonas sp.
CCTGGCCGGGGAGCAGGAGGAGGCTGCCGCCGTCCTGCGCGAATCCGTCGCCAAACGGGCCTTCGGTGTCACCCTGCTGGCCGGCGTGACCGGCTCGGGCAAGACGGAGGTCTATCTGGATGCGGTGGCCGAATGCCTGCGCCAGGGGCGCCAGGCCTTGGTGCTGCTGCCGGAAATCGCTCTCTCCTCCCAATGGCTGGACCGCTTCAAGGCGCGCTTCGGCTGCGCCCCCGCCATCTGGCATTCCGAGCTTTCCGGCCGCCTGCGCCGCGCCACCTGGCGCGCGGTGGCGGATGGGGAGGCGGCCGTCCTCGTCGGCGCCCGCTCCGCCCTTTTCCTGCCTTTCCCGAATCTCGGCCTCATCATCGTGGACGAGGAGCACGAGACCGCCTTCAAGCAGGAGGATGGGGTCATCTACCACGCCCGCGACATGGCCGTGGTGCGCGCCCGCATGGCCGAGGCCACCTGCGTCCTGGTCTCGGCGACCCCCAGCCTCGAAACCCTGACCAATGCCGAGCAGGGGCGCTATTCCGCGGTGAACCTGCCCCGCCGCCACGGCAGCGCCGGCCTGCCGGAGGTGGAGGTGCTGGACTTGCGGAAGGTTCCGCCCGAGCGCGGCCGCTTCATCTCGCCCCCGCTGATCGAGGCCATCACCGAGACGCTGGCGAAGGGGGAGCAGGCGATGCTCTTCCTCAACCGCCGGGGCTACGCGCCGATGACCTTGTGCCGCACCTGCGGCCACCGCATCCGCTGCCCAAACTGCACGGCCTGGCTGGTGGAACACCGTGCCCAGCGGCGCCTGCAATGTCACCATTGCGGCCATGCCGAGCCCATCCCCCCGCACTGCCCGGAATGCGGTGCCGAGGGCAGCCTGACCGCCATCGGCCCCGGTGTGGAGCGGGTGCAGGAGGAGGCCGCGGTTCTTTTCCCCGATGCGAGGCGGCTGGTGATGGCCTCGGACACTATCCCAGGCCCTGCCGCCGCGGCCGAGGCCGCGCGCATGATCGCGGACCGCGAGGTGGACCTGTTGATCGGCACCCAGATCGTCGCCAAGGGCTGGCATTTCGCGCATCTGACGCTGGTGGGGGTGGTGGATGCCGATCTCGGCCTGGCGGGTGGCGACCTGCGCGCGGCGGAGCGGACCGTGCAACTTCTCCACCAGGTTTCCGGCCGCGCAGGCCGCGCCGAGAGCCCGGGCCGCGTCCTGCTGCAATCCTGGAACCCGGACCACCCGGTGATGCAGGCCCTCGTCTCCGGCGACCTGCCCGCCTTCATGGCCGAGGAGGCCGAGGCCCGCCGCCCCGGTGGGTGGCCCCCCTTTGGGCGTCTTGCCGCGCTGATCGTCTCCTCGGAGGATGAGCGCGCGGCCGATCGCGTGGCGCGTGACCTTGGTTTGGCGGCGCCGGGCGGGCAGGGGGTTCAGGTTCTCGGCCCGGCCCCGGCCCCGCTCGCCATGCTGCGCGGCCGCCATCGCCGCCGCCTGCTGTTGAAGGCAAGGCGGGATGTGGCGGTGCAGCCGCTGCTGCGGGAATGGCTGTCCCGGGTGGAGGTGCCGAATGCCGTCCGGGTGCAGGTGGATGTGGACCCCGTGAGCTTCCTTTAGGGGGGGCGAGACGGCACGGGCTTTAGGGGGGCGAGACGGCACGGGCGGTCGCCGGGGCGGAAAACATCATCCTGGCCTCGGCGACAGGCCGCAGGCGACACGCAGGAAAGGGCCGCCCCGGACAGTGTTCGGGGCGGCCTGCATGGCAATGGCGGTAAGAGGCTCAGCCCTGGCGCGGCAGGTCCTCGCGCGCATTCCGCGCCTCGGCCACCCCAGGCCCCTCGACGAAGACCTCCGTCGGGTCGGGTTCCGCGACGAAGCCGGGAACCGCCGACCGCATCGCCGGGTCGGCGCCCGGGTTTGCCTCCTTCAAGGCCTCGTCCAACTCGGCGCCCCGGCCAATCCCGGGCTGCACGCCTTCCGGCCAGCCGCCCGTTTCCTGGAGTCGCTTCTCCTCCTGCTTGCCTTCGTATTGTTCGCTTTGCTGCTTGTTTTCGGTCATGGCACGGCTGTCCTAGGGCTTGCCGCCGGAAACGGTGCCGGCTTCACCGCCGCCCCTGTCGGCCGCCTCGCCGAGATCCTTGCCGCTGGGGGTAATGAAGCCGGTCGTTCCGGTGTTCATGTTCGCGGGATCGGAGGCGGGAAAAGTGTCCTCGACCGCCTTGTCCGCCTTCCGGTCGGTGCTCGCGCCAGGCTTCAGGTCGGAAACCCAGTCGCCCGTCTCGGGATCCTGCTTCTGGTCGGGGTTCTTTGTGTCCATCGCGGCCTCCTCGGGAGGTGGGTCGTGTAAAGCCCGGCTCCGGGGCTCGCCCACCGCCGGTCGGGGATAGAGCGCGGCAGACCGGGGAGGGTTCCATCCGCCGGCGCTCGGGCGGCATTCGGACCGCCTCCTCGGCTTCGGAGTCGCGGCGCGAACCCGGAAAAGAAAGGAATTACAGGCCGGAAGATGACGGCCGCCGTTGAAACGGACTGCGCGCAGGAACCATATGCCGGCCGCACACCTGACCAGACGCGCCGAGGCAAGCTTCCCGTCCAGGGCGATTGCCGCGCCGCATTGCATCATGTTAAGGGGCGCGCGCCGGCGCCTGGGGTGATTCCCGGGGCGTCTCGCGCAGGTCCGTGGAAAGCTGGTGCCGCCAAAGCTGGCGGAACCTGGCGCGATATGGGCCGACGAGTTCTCACCAACCCCTCGAACGGGATCGCAAGTGGCCTCCGAAGCAGCCGCCAACGACAAGCCTTCTGCCCCCCGGACCGGGGGCGTGGCGCAGCGCTATGCTCAGGCCCTGCTGGAGCTGGCCAAGGACAAGAAGTCGGTGGACGCGATTGCCGCCGACGTCGAGAACCTTGCCACCCTGGCACGGGATGATGCGGGCTTCCGTGCCTTCATCGCCGACCCCCGTCTGGACGCGCAGGCCCAGGGCAAGGGCACCTTCGCCGTGCTCGACCGCGCCGGCATCGGCGGGGACGTGAAGAAGCTGGTGGGCGTGCTGATCGCCAACCGGCGCCTGGGCGTGCTTCCCGGCGTCCTGGCCTCCTTCGGCACTCTCCTGGCCGAGCAGCGTGGCCAGCAGACTGCCGAGGTCACCACCGCCCATTCGCTGAGCGCCACCCAGCGCACCCAGATCGCCGCCCGCCTCACCGAGGCCGGGTACTCGAATGTCCGCCTGTCCGAGACAGTGGACCCGTCCATCCTGGGCGGCCTGATCATAAAGATCGGGTCCCGCCTTTACGACACATCCATCAAGTCCAGGCTGCAGCGCCTGAGCTACGCCATGAAGGGGGCCGCCTGACCATGGACATTCGTCCCGCCGAGATTTCCGACATCCTGAAGCAGCAGATCGCTGGCTTCGACACCGAGGCCGACGTGGCCGAGGTCGGCACCGTCCTGACGGTCGGTGACGGCATCGCCCGTTGCTACGGCCTGCAGAACGTCATGGCCGGCGAGATGGTGGAGTTTCCCTCCGCCGGCGTGCGCGGCATGGCGCTGAACCTCGAGACCGACAATGTCGGTATCGTGGTGTTCGGCGATGACAGCCGCATCCGCGAGGGCGACACCGTCTCCCGTACCGGCACCATCGTGGACGTGCCGGTCGGCAAGGGCCTGCTCGGCCGCGTGGTCGACGGCCTCGGCAACCCGATCGATGGCAAGGGCCCGCTGACGAATGTCACGCGCTCCCGCGTCGAGGTAAAGGCGCCGGGCATCATCCCGCGCAAATCCGTGCATGAGCCGATGCAGACCGGCATCAAGGCGATCGACAGCCTGATCCCGATCGGCCGCGGCCAGCGCGAGCTGGTCATCGGTGACCGCCAGACCGGCAAGACCGCTGTCATCATCGACACGATCCTGAACCAGAAGACGATCAACGCGCAGGGCGACGAGAGCAAGAAGCTCTATTGCATCTACGTCGCGATCGGCCAGAAGCGCTCGACGGTCGCCCAGCTCGTCCGCACGCTCGAGGAGCGCGGTGCGCTCGAATACTCGATCATCGTGGCCGCGACGGCCTCCGACCCGGCCCCGATGCAGTTCCTGGCGCCCTACACCGGCTGCACCATGGGCGAGTTCTTCCGCGACAACGGCATGCACGCCGTCATCTTCTATGACGACCTGTCCAAGCAGGCCGTCGCCTACCGCCAGATGTCGCTGCTGCTGCGCCGCCCGCCGGGCCGCGAGGCCTATCCGGGCGACGTGTTCTACCTGCACTCCCGCCTGCTGGAGCGCGCGGCCAAGATGGGCGAGGCCGCCGGCCTCGGCTCGCTGACGGCGCTGCCGGTGATCGAGACGCAGGCGGGCGACGTCTCCGCCTACATCCCGACCAACGTGATCTCGATCACGGACGGCCAGATCTTCCTCGAGACCGAGCTGTTCTTCCGTGGCATCCGCCCGGCGGTGAACGTGGGCCTGTCGGTGTCCCGCGTGGGCTCGGCGGCGCAGGTCAAGGCGATGAAGCAGGTCGCTGGCAAGATCAAGCTGGACCTGGCGCAGTACCGCGAGATGGCGGCCTTCGCCCAGTTCGCCTCCGACCTCGATGCCTCCACCCAGGCCCTGCTGGCCCGTGGCGCGCGCCTGACCGAGCTGCTGAAGCAGCCCCAGTATGCGCCGGTGCCGGTCGAGGAGCAGGTGGTGGCCATCTTTGCCGGCACCCGCGGCTACCTGGACAAGGTGCCCGTGAACCGGGTCGGCGAGTTCGAGAAGCGCATGCTCGGCGAGCTGAAGGCGGCCAAGCCCGAGATCCTGGAGGCCATCCGCAAGGAGGGCGCCATCTCCGGCGACACCGACAAGGCACTCGCGGCCTTCCTCGACAGCTTCGCCAAGTCCTTCGGCTGACGCGGGGGACGCGGAGAAGCCCCCATGGCCAGCCTCAAGGACCTGCGCGGTCGCATCAACAGCGTGAAATCCACGCGCAAGATCACGCAGGCGATGAAGATGGTCGCCGCCGCCAAGCTGCGCCGTGCCCAGGCGCAGGCCGAGGCGGCGCGGCCCTATGCCCAGCGGATGGAGCGCATGCTCGCCTCCCTCGGCGCGGCGGTGGCGAACAGCCCCGATGCGCCGAAGATGCTGATCGGCAGCGGGCGTGACCAAGTCCACCTTCTGGTCGTGGTGACCGCCGAGCGCGGCCTCTCCGGCGCCTTCAACACGAATGCCGGCCGCTTCGCGCGCGCCCGCATCCGTGCGCTGGAGTCCGAGGGCAAGACCGTCAAGCTGCTGACAGTGGGCCGCAAGGGCGCGACCTACCTGAAGCGCGAATTTGCCAGCCGCCTGGTGGGCGAGATCAGCTACCACAACGTCAAGCGCATCGGCTTCGAGCAGGCCGATGAGATTGCCACCCGCATCACCGCGATGCTGGAGGCGGGCGAGTTCGACGTCTGCTCGCTGATCTACAACCGCTTCCAGAGTGTCGTCGCCCAGGTGGCGAGCGAGCAGCGCCTGATCCCGGCGCCGCTGCCCGCCAATGACGCGGCCTCCACGGACGGAGCGCAGGCGCTCTATGAATACGAGCCGGGCGAGGAGGAGCTTCTGGCGGCGCTGCTGCCGAAGAACCTCGCCATCCAGATCTACCGCGCCCTGCTGGAGAACGCGGCCGGCTTCTTCGGAAGCCAGATGACCGCGATGGACAACGCCACGCGCAATGCGGGCGACATGATCAACAGGCTGACGCTCAACTACAACCGTACGCGACAGGCCAACATCACCAAGGAGCTGATCGAGATCATCTCCGGTGCTGAAGCGGTCTGACAGGAGCCATCCCATGAAGAACAATGTTGGCAAGGTCACCCAGGTCCTTGGCCCGGTCGTGGACGTGCAGTTCCCCTCCGAGCTGCCGAACATCCTCAACGCGCTGACGACCGATGTCTCGGGCCGCACCCTCGTCCTCGAGGTTGCGTCGCATCTGGGCGAGCGCACCGTCCGCGCCATCGCCATGGACACCACGGACGGCCTGGTGCGCGGCACCGAGGTGGTGGACACGGGCAAGGGCATCGCCGTGCCGGTGGGCGAGGGCACGCTCGGCCGCATCGTGAACGTCATCGGCGAGCCGATCGACGAGCGCGGCCCGGTTCCGCACGACAAGACCTACACCATCCACCGCGAGGCCCCGGCCTTCGAGGAGCAGGCCACCGCGGCCGAGATCCTGGTGACGGGCATCAAGGTGGTGGACCTGCTGGCCCCCTATCTGAAGGGCGGCAAGATCGGCCTCTTCGGCGGCGCCGGCGTCGGCAAGACGGTGACCATCCAGGAGCTGATCAACAACATCGCCAAGGGCCATGGCGGCGTGTCGGTCTTCGCCGGCGTGGGTGAGCGCACCCGCGAGGGCAACGACCTCTATCACGAGATGATCGATGCCGGCGTCATCAAGCTCGGCGAGAATGGCGGCACCGAGGGTTCCAAGGTGGCGCTGGTCTATGGCCAGATGAACGAGCCGCCGGGCGCCCGCGCGCGCGTGGCCCTCTCGGGCCTGTCCATGGCGGAATACTTCCGCGATGAGCAGGGCCAGGACGTGCTCTTCTTCATCGACAACATCTTCCGCTTCACCCAGGCGGGCGCCGAGGTGTCGGCCCTGCTTGGCCGCATCCCCTCCGCGGTGGGCTACCAGCCGACCCTGTCCACGGACATGGGCGCGCTGCAGGAGCGCATCACCTCCACGAAGAAGGGTTCG
>DATCMG010000450.1:0-16336 GCA_036563555.1 Roseomonas sp.
AAGATACCCCCCACCTCGCCAAAGCCGATAATCGCGAAGCTCGTCATGGCGTGCCCTCTCATTCAACCCCGGCCGGAAGCCCGGCCCAGACCTCATCCACGCTCAGCCGGCGCGGCAGCATGTCCTGCTCCGCCGTGTAGCGGAGCGCGAGCTCGATGACGGGGCGCAGGGTCTCCCGGCTGGCCGGCGGTGGGCCACGATCCCCGGGCGGCACGGTATTGGCGGCGGCGCGGGCCATCCGCAGCACCTCCGCAACCAGCTCGGGCCGTCGCTCCGCCAGATCCTGCGTCACGGTCAGCATGTGGTTCACGGGCACGAGGTGGTGGCGCGCCCAGAAGGCCTCGGCCGCCGCGGCCGGGTCCGGGAAAACCGTTCGCAGCCCGGGGTCGTCCGGCATGTCACTGCCGACGATCACCGCGTCCAGCTCGCCGGCGCGCAGCATGGCCATCATCTCCTGGCCAGGCTTTGCGCGCTCCGCGAAGGGCGGATCGGCGATGCCCGCGACATGCGCCTCCTCGAAGGTGGTCCAACGGCTCGCGGCCGGCTTCGGGCCGCCCTCCTCCGCGATGATGCCACGCAGCCACATGCCCGTGGTCTGGCTGTAGGCGCGCACACCAATGCGCTTGCCCGCGAGGTCCGCCGGCGAATGAATGCCGCTCTCCGCGCGGCAGAGCAGGGCCGATTGCTGGAAGCGCGCCGCCAACACCACCGGCAGCAGCACCAGTGGCCGCCCGGCCGCCTTCGCCTGCAGGAAGGTCGCGATCGCCATCTCCGAGACGTCGAAGCGCAGCTCCCGCACCATTGGCGCGAAAGCGCGGCTGATCACGGGGACATCGGCAAAGTCCAGACGCAGCAGCGAGGAAGCGACGCCGCCCGACTTCAGCGCTTTGGTGCGGGGATAGGTGCCGATGGCAGCGCGCAGCACGGCGGGGGCTGGCGCGGCTGTGATGTCCTGAGTGCTCATGGACCCTAGCCCACGGTCAGGGCGTGTGCCGCCCGGCCTTGCGATTCCGTCATGGCGTATTTCCTCCCACCCCGCCCACGGCGCCGCGCGCCGTCGTGTCAAGGCCTCAGGGACTTTCCTAGCGCCCCTTCCGGTGAGGAGTCTTATCGCTTTTCCCGCGCTTCCCATCATGTCTGGTTATAGCAGTGAGGCCACGCTGCCCGATCTCGGCGACATGGGCGCGCAGGCAGGCCACGAAGGCGTGACCTGCCGGCGGCAACGGCCGGTCCCGCGGCAGGATCAGCCCCGCCGGCCGGGGCGGGGCTGGCACGGGAAGCGGCACCACCTTCAGCGTGCCCCGCAGCAGGTCACCCGCCATCATTAGCCGTGGCATCACGGAGATCAGGTCGGTCGTGTGCAGCATTTCCCGGATGAAGCCGTAGGAGCTGGAGCGGAGGGAGGCGGCGGGCTGAAGGGCCAGCATGTCCAGCAGTGTCTCGATTTCCTGCCCTACGCGCTGGCTGACGGTCGGCAGGACCAGATCGTAGCGGCGAAGCTCATCCAGCGTCGGCGAGCGGCCTGCGAACACCGGGTGCTCGGCCCGGGCCAGGATGGAGATCGGCTCCTCCCACAGCGGCTCGCGCGGGAAGCCGTCGGGGATGGCGGGTTCATAGAGGCGGCCGACGATCAGGTCGATCTCGCCGGCCGCCAGCTTGGGCAGCAGCTCCTCCGTGCGCCCCTGCTCCAGCCGGACCCCTATGCCCGGATGCGCCATTTTCAGCCGGGTGAGCGCGCCAGGCAGAACCCCCGTGGCGGCCACGGGTAGGGTGCCCAGCGCCACCGTGCCGCCCTCGGGATCGGCCACGCGGTCCAGCGCCTCGTCCAGCCGGCGCAGCTCGGCCAGGATGTGGCGGGCGGATTGCGCCAGCAGGAGCCCGGCCTCGGTCGGCCGCACCCCACGGGGCAGGCGGTCGAACAGGCGCTGCTGCAGCATGTTCTCCAACTCGCGCAGCGTCTTGGTCAGGGCCGGCTGGCTGACGCCGATCACCGCTGCGGCCTTGAGGATGCTGCGCTGGGCGACGATCGCCTCCACCGCACGAAGGTGGTGCAGCTTCATGCGCTGGTCGAGATATCGGCGAACCGTCATGGACGCTCCGGGCGAAGCTATTCCATCATCTTATAGCTCGGACGGAAGAAGTATTGGGATGCCCAGCCCTCACCAGTTAACGCGCCAGGGAGGGCACAACCGGGCAATTGGCAGAAGGCAGGCCGCGGGCCTCTTGCGTTGTATATATACAATGAGCAAGCTCCATTGACAACATTTCGGCGCATCCCCTTCAATGGGCCCAAGGCGAAAGCCGGGAGAGAAATGTCCAATGCCAAAGCTTGCCGAGAGCCCGGACTATGCCTACGCGCAGGCGAACTTCGCCCCTGAGCGCCTGTGGGAGTTCTTCGACGGCGACCGGAAATCTCTGAACATCGCGCATGAGTGCATCGATCGGCACGCGACCGATGCCGGGCGGGTCGCGGTGCGGGTGGCCCATGCGGATGGCCGCGACGAGGCCATCACCTTCCAGGAGATTGCCCACGCATCATCGCGCATCGCGCATTGGCTGGAAGCGCGCGGCGTCGGTCCGGGGGACCGTGTGGCGGTTATGCTTGATCCTTCATTGCCATTCTATGCGGCGATGTTCGGCGCGATGAAGCGCGGCGCCATCGCCGTGCCGCTCTTCACGCTCTTTGGTCCCGAGGGCGTGCGACTGCGCGTCGCCGACTGCGCGCCACGCATCCTGCTGACCAGTGCCGAGAAGGCCGCTACCGCCCAAGGAATCGAGGGTGTCGAGACGGTGATCACCGATGCGGCGCTGATGGCGGAGCTTGGCCGGCTGCCGGCCACCTATCGGGTGGCGACGCGGGCTGACGATCTGGCCATCTTCCAGTACACATCCGGCACGACCCGTGAGCTTCCGGCGGCGGTGAAGCACACGCACCGCTCGATCGTGGTCCTGATGATGGCCGCGCTGTACGGCACCGGCATTCGACCGGGGGATGCCTTCTTCTGCCCCTCCTCGCCTGCCTGGGGGCACGGGCTGGCGCATGGCACTCTCGCGCCCCTTGCAATGGGCGTGACCACGGGAACTTATGCCGGAAGGTTCGATCCGGTCCGCCTCATGCGCGCGCTGCAGGATTACGAGATCACCAATCTTTCGGCCGCGTCGACGCATTACCGCATGATGCGCACCAGTGGCCGGGCCGGCGGGTTCCGCTTCGTGCTCCGCAAGCTGTCCTACACGGGCGAGCCAATCGACGGCGAGACGCTCCGTTTCATCGCCGAGACCTTCGGCGTGCCCGCCTGCAGCATGTACGGCACGACCGAGGTCGGTGTCGTGCTGGTGAACTATCCGGGTGCCAGCGATTTTCCGGTCAAACCGGGGTCGCTTGGCAAGCCGGTGCCCGGCCTCCAGGTCGAGGTTCAGGCGCCGGACGGGAGCCCCACCGCACCGGGGGTGATCGGCGAGATCAAGATTCGCCGGCGCGGCGAGTGGGTGCCTACCAAGGATCTCGGCCGCGTGGACGAGGACGGCTACTTCCACCATGCGGGCCGCGCGGATGACGTCATCATCTCGGCGGGCTGGACAATGAGCGCGGTGGAGATCGAGGACGTTCTGCTGAAGCATCCCGATGTACGAGAGGCCGCGGCGGTTGGCGTACCGGATGCAGTGCGCGGGCAAATCGTGAAGGCTTTCGTCGTCAGTCCGCGTGGCGGGGACGACGTCTTCGCCCGGGAGTTGCAGGATTTCACCCGCGAGCGGTTGAGCCAGCATGAGTATCCGCGTCAGGTCGCCTTTGTCGATGAACTGCCCAAGACGCCCGCCGGCAAGATCAACCGCAAGGCCATCCGCGACGCCGAAGCCGCCCGCGGCCAAGTTGCCGTTTGAAAACTGACAGCCAAGGAAGGTAACGCTGATGTCCACCACCACCCTGGAGATGCCGGGTACCCGGCTTTTCCCGAAGATCACGCAGGAGGCCTTGGACGACCTGCGCGGCCGCATCGGAAAGCCGATTGAGAACACGGCGGAGCCTTGGTGCTACGAGGCCACCCGCGACAACATTCGTCATTACGCGCACGGGATCGGCGACGACAATCCGCTCTGGTGCGATCCTGCCTATGCGGCTCGCAGCTCGCAGGGCGGGCTCGTCGCGTTGCCGAGCTTCCTGTTCACGACGAGCCGGATCATTTCCGGTTATGTTGGCGGCCTGCCGGGCGTGCATGCCATGTGGTCCGGTGCGGACTGGCGCTGGCATCGCTGGGTCAGGCGAAACGAGGAGATCCGGACGGAGGCCTGGCTCTCCGACCTGGTCGAACACGAGACAAGCTTTGCGGGCCGCGCGATCCGGCAGGTCTACCACGTCAACTTCTATGGCGAGGGCGGCGACCTGGTGGCGGAAGCGGAGAGCTGGTGCTTCCGGACGGACCGGGACGCCGCGCGCGAGCAGGGTACGAAGTATACGGATGTGAAGGCCAAGCCCCCGCGCCAGTACACGGAGGAGGAGCTGGACCGGGTCTACCGGCTCTACGAAGCCGAGGAGGTGCGCGGCGCCACGCCCCGCTATTGGGAGGACGTGGCGGTCGGGGAAGCGCTTCCAACCATGGCCAAGGGACCGATGACTGTCACGGGCTTCATCGCATATGCGCAGGGTTGGGGCGGCCTCTACATCCGCGCCAACAAGCTTGCCTGGCGGCTGATCCGCAACCATCCGGGCCTGGGGATCAAGAACCGCTTTGGCATCCCCGACTGCCCGGAGCGCGTGCATTGGGAGCCGGAGATGGCGCTCATGGTCGGCGCGCCGGGGGCTTACGATTACGGCCCGGAGCGTTGCTCCTGGCTGACGCACCATCTCACCAACTGGATGGGCGACGACGGCTTCCTGGTTCGGGCCACGAGCAAGCTGCGGCGGCACAATCCGGAAGGCGACCTGCTCTTCATCGATGGCAAGGTGACTGCCAAGCGTGTGGAAGGCGGCAGACACCTGGTGGATATCGAGCAGCAGGCCGTGAACCAGGATGGCGAGCTTTCCGTCCTGGGTAGTGGCACCGTGGCCCTGCCAACCCGCGCGGGATAGAAAAGGGAAGGGGCGGCGGTGCTGCCCCTCCCACGCTTGCTACGATAATAAGCAATCATAAAAGAAAACATGGGGAGGAATGGTGATGCACAGGAGGAGCGCGTTAGCCGGCATGGCGGCCGCCATTGGCCTCGCGCCGGCAGCGCGGGCACAGGCCTATCCCAGCCGCCCGGTCCGGATCCTGGTGCCCTATGCGGCCGGCCAGGGTTCCGACATTTTCGCGCGGCGCTTCGCTGAGAGCTTCCAGAAGCAGCTGGGCCAACCCTTCATCGTGGAGAACCGGCCAGGGGCAGGGGGCAATATCGGCACCGCCGCCGCGGCGCGTGCGGAGCCGGATGGGCACACGCTACTCTGGGGCACGAACGGCACGCATGCCGCGAACGAGTTCATGTACGCATCCCTTGGCTTCGACCCGATGAAGGACTTCCAGCCTGTCGCTGGAATCCTGCGCTTCGGTATGGTGCTGACCGTGGCTCAGAATAGTGGAATGCGCACGGTCACGGATCTTATCGCCATGGGACGTGCGCGGCCGGGCCGGGTGTCGGTGGGGCTGCCGAGCACGACGGCCCGCGCCGTTCTCCAGATCCTGCGAGATCGGACCGGGGCGGACCTGCTGCCGGTTCCCTATTCCGGCAGCGGCCAGGCGCTCACTGGCCTGCTGCGTGGCGACGTTCAGGCATCAATTGACACGGTCACCGCCGTTCTCGGTTCGGTGCGCTCGGGCCAGACCGTACCGATCGCCATTTCCACGGCGAAGCGCTCTGAATCCCTGCCCGATGTGCCAACGCTTCGGGAGTCGGGCGCCGACATGGAACTGGAGGCATGGAACGCTCTCTACGCGCCGCGCGGCACTCCGGCCGCGGTGGTGGGGGCCCTGAACGGCGCGGCTAATGCGGCGCTGGCCGATCCTGCGATGCGCGCCGTGCTCGTGCAGGACGGCGCGGATCCTATGGGCGGCACGCCCGAGGATTTGATAGCCCTCATGCGCCGGGATCGCGCCATGTGGGAACCGGTGGTCCGCAGCTTGGGCCTCACTCCGCAATAGGCTGGCATTCTGCCAAGCCGCATCCAGGGACGACCGGGCATGGATCAGGGGCTGCCATCGGCCGGGGTAACGGCACAGGGGCCGAAGCCCGGTCGTGCGGGAGATTGCGAGACGGGTTGGAAAGGGCCCCTTGCGGGCCTGCGCGTCATCGACCTGACTCGCGTTCTGGCCGGGCCACTTGCCACCCAGTTCCTCGGCGACCTCGGCGCCGAGATCCTGAAGGTGGAGCCGCCCGTAAAAGGTGACGAGACGCGCGGGTTCGCGCCCTTCATTGGCGGTGAAAGCCATTATTTCCTGGGTCTCAACAGGGGCAAGCGCAGCCTCGCCATCGATCTGCGCAGGCCGGAGGGGGCCGACCTCCTTCGTCAGCTCGTGGGCGCTGCGGATATCCTGATCGAGAATTTTCGCCCCGGCGTGATGGATAGGCTGGGCCTCGGCCCGGAAGCACTTATGGCGCTGAACCCCCGGCTGATCTATTGCGCGATCAGTGGCTTCGGCCTGACCGGCCCTCTCTCCCAGATGCCTTCCTTTGACATCGTGACCCAGGCCATGACAGGCGTGATGAGCGTGAACGGGGAACAGGGGCACCCACCGGTGAAGCTCGGGCTGCCTATTGGCGATATGTCCGGCGGCATCTTCGGCGCGATCGGGATCCTGTCCGCGCTGCACGAGCGTTCCACGACAGGGCGTGGACGACTGATCGACGCCAGTCTCTACGACGGCACGATGTCGCTACTGGGCTACTTTGCCCAGTTGGCATTCCTGAACGGCTATGATCCGGAACCGATGGGCTCCGCGCATCCCAGCGTCGTGCCCTATGGCAGCTTTCCTGCATCCGACGGTGCCATTATCATCGCCTGCCTGGCAGACCGGTTCTGGCCCAAGCTGTGCAAGGCGCTCGGCTTCCCGGATCTCGGGGCGGACCCGGGCCTTGCGACCATGGCCGGAAGGCGCGAGCGCCGCGGCGAGATCGAGCCTCGAATTGCCGCCATTACCGCCACGCGCAGCGTCGCGGAATGGCAGCGCCTGCTTGAGGAGCACGACATCCCGCACGCGCCGGTCCTGGGCGTCACCGCAGCACTCTCCCATCCGCACGCGGCGGCGCGCGAGATGGTCGTGGACGTCGAGCACCCAGCCGCGGGCACGCTGCAGTTGCTGGGCCGTCCAGTGAAGTTCCCCGGCATGCGGCAGGCGCCGCTGGAGCCACCGCCGATGCTCGGGCAGCACACGGCCGAGGTGCTCCGGCGGGAACTCGGTTTGTCCCCGGAGCGTATTGAGGAATTGCAACAAGCCGGTGTCATCGACAATGTCGGGAGCGCCGCTGTGATGGGATCCGATCCTTGAGGGCGGCAGGCGGGGTAAAATTGTGCGTGCATGTCGGCAAAGTCCGACGGTGCAAGCTTGAGCCTGCACTCCAGTCCAAACGGAAAGGCATTGTCGGAAACGGCTGACTACTGTGTACATACAACATGAAAACGCGCGACGAAGAGGCCCTGATGAAGGGTCAAGTGACAGGGCGTGCCGCTCGCCGCTCCGGCGGAGAGCTTGCGCCGCCCGCGGAGCCGCTGGCCGAGCATGGCCAACCCCGCGGGGCGGTGATCCGCCAAGTGCCGGCAGTGGCACGTGCGGCCGCGATCCTCCGCCTGCTGTCGCGCAGCGAGGCGCCGCTCGGTGTGCACGCCATTGCGCGCGCGCTCGGCTTGGTGCCCAGTACCGGCCTGCACATCCTGCGGGCGCTGGCGGCGGAGGAGCTGGTCTCCTTCGACCCGGTGACCAAGCGGTACGGGCTCTCGAGCGGCGTCGTCGCGCTGGCGCGCGGCATGCTCCGGCATGACCCCTTCAGCAACTTCGCCCAGCCGGTCCTCAACGAGCTATCCAGCAGGCACGGAGTTACCGCCATTGGCGTGGAGGCAGCCGGGCTTGACCACATCGTGGTGGTCGCGATGGCGCATCCGGGCCATGTGCTCGGCCTGCAGGCCGATGTGGGCAGCCGCTACCCTGCGCTGATCAGTGCGAGCGGCCGCTGCATCGCCGCCTTCGGAGGGCACCCCTGGGGCGAGATCGAGGGACGCTTCCAGAGGCTGCGCTGGGACAATCCGCCGACACTGCCGCAGTGGCGCGCCGACGTCGAGACAACCCGGCAGGCGGGCTACGCCGTGGATGATGGCCTCTACATCGCGGGTGTGACGATCATCGCTGCGCCGGTGATGCCACGCGGCCGGGTGTCGCATGCGCTGGTTGTCGTCGGGGTGGGTGAGCAGCTGCGGCGGATCGGGCATGCCGCGTTGGGGGAGGAAATCCGTGAGCGCGCTGCCGAGCTGTCGCGGCGCATGGAGGGCGCATGAGGTCCCGGCATCGCACCGGTGACACGCGACATAGCGAGCCGGCCGATGTGGCCACGCTCCATGGCCTTCCGGCGGCACTGGCGGCAACCACGGGGGCACAGTCACTCGCGACGCTCGCCGTTTTCGTGCTGCCCGTCCTCGCACCCCATGTGGCACGGGATCTCGGCGTCGCACCCCATCTTGTGGGCTATCAGGTGGCGCTGATCTACATGGCCGCCGCAGCGGCCTCGATGATGTCCGGCGGTGTGCTCGCTCGTGGGGGCCCGGCGCGGAGCACGCAAATTGCCCTCGCAGCGGGCGGCCTGGGCTGCGCCGCGATCTCGCTTGGTGGCATATCCGGCGCGGCGCTGGGTTCGGTGCTCCTCGGCCTGGGTTATGGCCTTACCAATCCCGCGGCGACGCAGGTTCTGAACCGGCTTGCGCCCCCGGCGCGGCGCAACCTCGTTTTCTCTGTGAAGCAGATGGGCGTGCCGATCGGGGCTGCCCTGGCCGGCCTCATCCTTCCTTCCCTCGGGCTTGCGCTCGGCTGGCGGGGCGCGGCGGCGATGGTCGCCGTGGCGCTCGTGCTGGCGGCGTTGGGGCTTGGAGTTTTCCATCAGGCCTGGGACAGGACACATGATCCGGACTGCGCCGCCCCGCGCCCCGTCGCGTCCCGTCTCGGGACAATGGCGGTGCTGCGCACGCGACCCGGCCTTATGGCACTGGCCACGACTGGTGCACTGTTCTCGGCAGTGCAGCTCTCGCTCGGCGCCTATGCCGTGACGATGCTGGTGGACGAGTTCAAATGGGGCGTGGTCGCCGCCGGTGCTGCTGCGGCAGCGATCCAGGCGAGCGGCGCCCTGGCGAGACTGGCCTGGGCCGCCGTCGCGGACAGGCGCGGGGCTGGGCTGCCCGTCCTGGCCGCCATCGGTCTATGCACGGCGGCGGCGGCCCTCACGGTTCCGCTCGCGCCTGGCTGGCCGTCGGCCGCGGTGCTCATCCTGCTCTGCGCCTTCGGCTCCTGCTCAGCCGGATGGACCGGCGTGGCGATGGCCGAGGCGGCGCGGCTGGCACCGGCAGGCGCGGCGGGTACCTCGGCCGGCGGGGTGTTGGCCGTAACCTACGCCGGCATCGTCGTGGGACCGCCTGTCTTCGCAGGCGCCGTGGCGATGCTGGGATCCTATGCGGGCGCCTTCGCTGCACTCGCAATCCTGCCGCTCCTTGGTGCGGTCACCGCTTGGCGCGCCCACCATCGTGCCCCGGCGCCGTCTTGAGCGGAGACATCGCAACAGCAATGTTCGCTGAAAGCTTCGAGAGAAACCTCCTCAAAAAGCAGCTACGGAGTCTGGACCAAACACCCGTTTCAGGCTGGGTTGCCCGCCTCCAATTGTTCAGGAACCATTTTCAGGTTGGCGGGCCGATATCTCTCAGTGCCTCACCCAAACGTGTTCTCGAAACGCCGTAATCGAATAAGGCCTTGTCAAGAAGCGAGTGAGCACCATACCCGTTACGGTTACGGCACCCTGATTTGGGGAATTTGGCCGGCCACTATAACCAAGGTGGTCATGGACGTTCTGAATCCTCCCTCCCGTAGGGAGCCTGCAGGCCCGGTCGGCCGAAGCGTAGCCGAGGGCTTGTTCGCCGGGCCTGGCTTCATGCGCGAGCTCTGCCGGACGCATGACTGGGGTGCAACGCCGCTCGGCCCTGTGGATGGTTGGGATCAGAGCCTTCGCGCCACGGTCAAGACGCTCCTGACCTCCCGCTATCCGATGATCCTGATCTGGGGTGAGCAGTTCATCCAGATCTACAACGACGCCTATTCTGTCGTGATCGGCGATAAGCATCCTGCAGCACTCGGGATCGATATTCGCACGACCCTGGCCGAAGCGTGGGGCACGCTCGGGCCCATGATAGCCGAAGTGATGCGTACCGGCGTTGCCAACTGGGTTCCCGCACAGCAACTGCTGCTAAACCGTTCCGGCTATGCGGAAGAGGCTTACTTCAGCCTGTCGCACGCACCCGCGGAGAACGATGCCGGCGAGGTGGTGGGCATGCTGTGCGTCTGCAGCGAGGTGACCCAACAGGTCGTAGGCGACCGGAGACTTCAACTGCTTCGGAGTGTTTCAGAGCGGGCCAGCGATACGCTGGGCGTCGAACAGACATGTGAAGCGATCGCTCAGGCTCTCCAGGGCGCATTTGACGTGCCCTTCGCAACCATCCGCCTCAAGGCCGGGAGTGAGCTGCGACTGGTTGCGAGCGCCGGTCTTGCTCCTGATGGACCCTTGGCTCCGGACCTCAAGTCAGAGGATGCACCCGACTGGATAGCACGGTCCGCAGGCGGAGAGACGGTCGTCTTCGATACGGTTCAGGTCCATACCGCTGCGCTCGGTGGCCCATGGGGTGAGCCAGTCACCTCGGGCATTGCCATGCCGCTGCCTGGTGCGCCCGGTCAGCCGCCATCAGGCGTCCTGGTGGCCGGCCTGAACCCGAACCGCGCGCTCGACGAGGACTACAGGACGTTCTTCAGCCTCCTTGTGGGGCAGATCTCCACGGCTATCCGGAGCGCCCGCGCTTACGAGGAGGAGCGCGCCCGGGCCGAGGCACTAGCCGAGCTGGACCGGGCCAAAACAAGATTCTTCTCCAACGTCAGCCACGAGTTCCGTACACCCCTGACACTTATGCTGGGGCCGCTTGAGGAAATGCTGGCACTCGCTCCCGACGAGCTTGGCTCGCGCCGGGGCGAGCTTGAAGTGATGCATCGCAACGGCCTGCGTCTCCTGAAGCTCGTCAACACGCTTCTGGATTTTTCCCGCGTCGAAGCAGGACGGGCCAGCGCGCAGTTCATCGCCACTGACATGGCAGTGCTGACGGAAGAACTGGCGAGCACATTCCGCTCGGCCATCGAGCGGGCCGGTCTCTCCCTGACGGTGAGAACCGAGAACCCGCCCGAGCCAGTCTTCCTGGATCGTGAGATGTGGGAGAAAGTCGTCCTCAACCTCCTCTCCAATGCCCTCAAATACACGTTCGAGGGTGAAATTCGGGTGGAGCTCAGGCCTGTCGGGAATGTGGCCGAGCTGATCTTGTCGGATACCGGGATAGGGATCGCCCCTGAGCAATTGCCCCGTATCTTCGAACACTTCCACCGGGTCGATGGTGCGCGATCGCGCTCGCATGAAGGCTCCGGCATTGGGCTGGCATTGGTGCGGGAACTCGTCCGTCTGCATGGCGGCGAGGTGACTGTTGAGAGCACTCCGGCTGTGGGCACATGCTTCCGGGTACGCATCCCTACAGGCTCAACCCACCTGCCCCAGGAGAGCCTGGAGGAGGCGCTCGCCCTACAGGGTTTTCCGGGCGGCGCCTTCGTTCAGGAGGCACTGCAATGGCTGCCCGAGGGCGAGGCATCGCGACCGGCCAATCGGGATGGCCATCGAAGCGTTACGATCCTGCTGGCCGATGACAACGCCGATATGCGGGCCTACGTCGAGCGTCTGTTGAGCCGTGATTACACCGTACTCACCGCCCGGGACGGCGAGGAGGCATTCCGGCTGGCATTGGCCCATGAGCCCGACCTCGTTCTGACTGATGTCATGATGCCAAAGGTGGACGGCTTCGAGCTGCTGCGGCTTTTGCGCGGTGAGCCCACCCTGCGGGCGATGCCTGTCATCATGCTTTCAGCACGTGCCGGAGAAGAGGCGAAGGTTCAGGGACTCGATGCCAGCGCCGACGATTATCTGGTGAAGCCTTTCGCTGCGGCCGAGCTCCTCGCGCGGGTTCGGGGCAGTCTCGAACTTGCGCGTATGCGGCGCGAGTTGGCAGAAGCGCGGCATCAAGCCCAGAAGATGGACGCGATCGGCCAGTTGACCGGCGGCGTGGCCCACGACTTCAACAATCTCCTCATGGCAATTTCGGGTGGGCTGGACATTGCGTTGCGCCGCACCACCGACGAACGGGTACTCCGTGTCCTACGCAACGCCTCCATCGCGGCCGGCCGGGGCGCGGCGCTGACCAAGCAGCTCCTGGCTTTCGCACGGCGTACACCGCTGGCCGTCCGGCCGGTCGATGCCAATGCGATGATCGCGCGGATGTCCGAACTGCTCCATCACACACTCGGCGGACAGATCGGGGTCGTGACCCGGCTCGCGCGCGACCTTAAGCCGGTACTCGCCGACGGAAATCAGCTTGAGCTCGTCCTTCTCAACCTCGCTGTGAATGCTCGCGACGCCATGCCCGGGGGAGGCGAGCTCACCATCATGACGTCCAATTTGGCTCCTGATCAGCGGCCACTGAACCTGGATGCCGGCGACTACGTATTGATCACGGTTGACGACACGGGGCATGGAATGCCGGCCGATGTACTCGAACGCGCATTTGAACCATTCTTCACTACAAAGCCAGTCGGCCGGGGCACCGGCCTGGGCTTGAGCCAGGTCTTCGGTGTCATGACTTCGCTGGGCGGTACAGTTCGGATCGAGAGCGTGCCGGGCGAAGGAACCTCAGTCTCCCTGTACCTTCGGGCCGCCAATGGCCCCGTGGGCAACGAAGCCGCCGCTGCCAATGTTGTCACTGGGCGTCGGGCTCGTATTTTGCTCGTCGACGACGACCCACAGGTCCGCAGCACTGCCGTCGAGATGCTGAGGGAACTCGGGCACGACGTCGAGGAGGCGGCGGGCGGAGTGGACGCTTTGCGCATCCTGGAACTCACACAAACGCCATTCGACCTACTCCTGACGGATTACGCCATGCCCGGGATGAATGGGGTCGAGCTCGCCGCTGCCGCCCGCGTCGCTCAACCCAATCTGGTTGTGGTGTTCGCCACCGGCTACTCCTCTCCGGCGGCCCTTGATCAGGAGCGCGCCGCAGGGGCTGTGGTCGAGAAGCCGTTTCGCATCGGGGAACTCGCGGCCGCTATTCGGGACGGTCTCCATCGGAAGTCGGAGCAAATGCCATGAGGCTGTGAGCGTAACCCGCAACGACGGATGGACTAAGGCCGGAGCCTTAGCCCCTGCAGACGGATCAGCCCATCAGAATTCGGCACGAAGTTCTCTACACGGTCACTCAGGCCCCAGAGCCATGTGTAGTGATAGAGGATAACATGCGGCATGTCGGCACGATAAAGATCGACCACTTGCCGGTAGAGCGGAAGCCGACGTGATGGGTCGGTGAGGGATCGCGCCTCGGCCAACAGCCCATCCATTCGCGGGTTGCAGTAACGCCCGAAGTTGAACGGTCCGTTGCAGGCGAACCAGATTGAAAGGTTCGCATCTGGGTCGGACCGGCCGCTCCAGGTCAGAATTGCCGCGTCGAAATCTCCCGCTTGGTTCTTCTGGTTTCCGGCATTGGATTCGACCTGCTCCAGCTTCACGTCAAATCCGGCCTCACGCGCCATGGCTTGTATGACTTCGCCGATCTGGCCGTCGATCGGGGTGTTCGCGATTTGCAATGTGAAGGGGACGCGGGTCATGCCCGCCTGCTGTAACAGGGCCTTCGCGCCGGCCAGATCCACGCCGCCCACCGGGTGCTCGGGATTCCAGTACCTGCTCCGCGGCGGCTCGGACTGATTGCTTGGCACGAAGAGGCCATTGAACACGACCTGGTTGATGGCCTCGCGGTCGATGGCCTTCTCGAAGGCTTGCCGTATCCGAGGATCTCTCCCCAGCGCCGTATCCGCTCGTGGGCCATGCGCCACATTGAATTGCAGGGTGCGGTACGCGGCGGCAACATGCCGGGCCAATCGCAGGCGGCGATTGGATTGAACCTCCGGCACATCGGTCGGGGCAATCTGGTCGGCGATCTGCAGTTGCCCGGATCGAAGGTTGAGCAGCCGCACCGTGCTGTCGGTAATCGGGCGGTATACAACCCGGTCAATCGTGATGGCGGACGCATTCCAGTAACCATCGAAGCGGTCAACGACGATCCGGTCCTGCGCCACGCGTTCGGTAAAGGAGAAGGGCCCAGCACAGACAGGATGCTGCGCGATCGCCTCACCTCGCTGCTGGATCGCGGCGGGCGAGAGCATCATGCCGGACCGGTCCGCGAGGACGGCCAGCAACGGTGCATAGGGTGCCGAAAGCCGGAGGCGAACCGTGAGAGGATCCACGACATCCACGGCTTCCAGGGCGGCCAGCTCCGCACGCCGCAGGCTGCGCGGCATGGTCTTGAAGCGGTCCAGGTTGATCTTGACGGCCTCGGCGTTGAAGGGCGTGCCATCCTGGAACTTCACGCCTTCCCGCAGGCGGAGGGTGAGCGCGCGCTGGTCGTCCGACCACTCCCAGCTTGTTGCGAGCTGTGCCACGTAATTCATGTCTGCATCGGTGTCGATCAGCTTGTCGCAGAGCGCCGCAAGGACATTCCGGTCGATGAAGTTGCCGCTCTGCGCCGGGTCAAGCATGCCTGGATCGCCAGCCAGGCCGATATTGAGGACCGTCGCGCCGCGCGCCGGGACGGCGGCCGAGGCAAGACTGGTGGCGAGCAGGACAGGCTGGAGCAGGCTCAGGCAGGATCGCATCGGAAACCCCTTTTCAGCTCCCGCCAGCGGCTCCGGCGGCCGCTGCGATAGTCCTGCCAGGATTGCGGCTTGGCAACTGCTTCTGCAACTCATGCCGGGAGAGGCCTGGACGGAAGCAGCTGCTGTTGGCTGGCTGCAGCTTACTTGCGCGCTGTTGACCATCATGAATAACGCGACAGGGTCTTGTCCTGGTCGTGCTAACGCAATGACCCTGTCCCAAGCGCGGCTTTTCGGAATGCTCGCGCGTTCGTGTCGCGACACCTTGAGCTAAGGCGCTTGAGCGTTCTCCTTGCACCAGCGCGCGACCTCGGCATGGGTCGCGAACCAGCAGGCGCCGCGCGCCTTCGCATGGGCAATCAGCCGTTCCAGGACCGGCATGCGGGAGCGGTGGCCGGAGACGTGCGGGTGAAGAGTGAGCAGGAACAGTCCGCCCTCCTCCCAGGCGGTGTCGAACTCGGCGGTGAAAATTTCCAGAACCGCGGAGGGCGGCGTGTATGGGCGCAGAGCGCTGAACCGGACGAAATTGTAGTACACTGCGTCGTCCCGGATCCATTCAGGCGGCAGCTCGACCACGCCAGTCGGCTCCCCGTCCGCCTCAAGCTCGTAGGGATCATCGTCGGCCATGAGGCTGCTGTCGTAGAGCAAGCCAAGCTCGCGGATGATGGACATGGTATCCACCGAGAAGTCCCAGCTCGCCGTGCGGATGCCAACGGGCCGGGTGCCGGCGATTTTCTCCAGCGTATCGGCGGCCCGGAAGGTCAGGTCCCGCTCCACGCCTGGGGGAAGCAGCGTATTGGCCTCGTGGATCCAGGAGTGAATGCCGATCTCATGCCCTGCGGCCGCGACGGCGCGGACTTCGTCCGGATAGAGGAGGGCCGAGACGGCGGGGTAGAAGAAGCTCGCTGGGATGGCCTCCCGCTCCAGGAGGCGAAGGATGCGCGGCATCGCTCGCCGGTTGCCGTACTGGCCCTGGCTGATCCGCATCGGGCTCTCGTCGGAGTCGCGCAGCGGGATGGTGTCGTGGTCGGCGTCGAAGGAGAGGGCAACGGCGCAGCGTGCCCCTCCGGGCCAAGCCCGCGGCGCGAGGCTGCGGCCGGCGCGTGCGCGGCCGACAATGCGGCGCCAGGTTGGCTCGGGCCACTGCCAGGGCGCACCCTCGGGGTGTTGGGTCTCGGTCATTACGTCGCTCCGGTTGTTCCCCCATTATCCTTGGGCGTCCCGCGCCGGGAGGGCAACACGTTGGCCGGCGTCCCAACACGCCCGTTCCAAGCGAACCTGCTGCGCCGGCGCGGAGGTCGGATCCAAGATTGTAGGAGCCCCGGGGTATGTCGGACGGAAACGGCGAACAGATCCTGATCTGGGGCGCGGGCGCCATCGGCGGCACAGTGGGCGCC
>DATCMG010000453.1:0-8267 GCA_036563555.1 Roseomonas sp.
TCGCCGACATGTCGGCGCGCGGCGAATACACGCGCTCGGCCCGGCTGCGCACGCTGCTGCCGCTGCTGCACACGACCCTGCTGGTGGTCATCGTGGTGGTGGTCGGCTTCACGGCGCTGTCGCAGCTCGGCGTGAATGTCGCGCCGCTGCTGGCGGGGGCGGGGATCGTCGGCGTGGCGGTCGGCTTCGGGTCGCAGAAGCTGGTGCAGGACGTGATCACCGGCATCTTCCTGCTGCTGGAGAACACGATGCAGGTCGGGGATTGGGTGACGGTGTCCGGGCTTTCGGGGAAGGTGGAGAATCTTTCCATCCGCACCATCCGGCTGCGCGCCGGGGATGGCTCGGTGCATGTCATCCCCTTCAGCTCCGTGACCACGGTGACGAACACGAACAAGGGGATCGGCAATGCCGCCGTTTCCGTGACCGTCGCCTTCTCCGAGGAGCCGGACCGCGTGGGGAACGTGCTGAAGGAGATCGGTGCCGGGATGCGGGAGGATCCCGCCTTCGAGGATCAGATCCTGGACGAATTCTCGCTATGGGGCGTGGACAAGGTGGATGGCGCCACCTTCACGGTATTGGGGCAGATGCCCTGCAAGGATACCGCGCGCTGGGGCGTGCAGCGCGAGTTCAATCGCCGGATCAAGCAGCGCTTCGAGGAGTTGGGGATCGAGATCGCGGTCCCGGCGCAGTCGGTGATCCTGTCCCGCCCCGGGCGATGGCAACCGGACGCAGAGGCGTTGGCTGCGGAGCCGCGCCGCGAGCCGGTGGAGGTGGCCGGGGCGGAGAAGCACTCGCCGCCGCCATCCGCGCTCGGAAACACGCAGTAGGGCGCGGCCCACCGGGGGCTTCGCCGCCGGTCGGTCCTAGAGGTGCACGAGTTCCGGCGCGAAGAAGCCAAGGCCGGTCAGCACGATGCCGAGGACGCCCAGGGCCACACCGCCCAGGGCCAGCACCGGCACGCCGGTGACGATGCTGGCCGAGGCGACGACGATCGCGACCTGGAAGGCGGCCGAGGCGTATTCATGCATGTGGTAGGCGGACATGGAGCGGTCGCGGATGCGCTCGGCGGCCTTGGCGCGGTCGGCCAGCTCGCGGCGGCCCTCACCGGTGGAGGGCTCGGATTCCCAGCGCTGGGCATTGCCGGTCCAGGCCTGGATCTGGCGGGCGGTGGCGGCGCGGCGGGCCTCCTCCGTGGGCTCGGGTGCCAGGGCGGCTGCCTCCGCGGCGGTGCGGACCGTGGTCTGGCGGATGGTGCGGGCCTGGAAGAAGGCCCAGAGATTCGAGGCCTCCACATTGCGGGAGAGGGCCTCGGTCTGGGCGCTTTTCGCGCCGGTCTCGGCGATGGCGAGGCAAAGGGCCAGCACCGCGATCAGCAGTGCGACGCGCTTGTTCTCGCCCGAATGCTCGACGTGCCCGTGGCCGGCCATGGCGCTGATCCCCCTCGTTGAGGGGAGGGGGATGCCATTCGCTCCCGGTTCTGTGAAGTGGGATGGCGGTTTAACTTGTATCAGCCGTCCTGGTGCATGACCGGTCCCGACTCAACTGAGGCGTTCGTCGTCTCTGGCCCAATTGTCCGGTTATGGAGGAGAAGCTGTCATAGGCTGCTGAGCGCCAAAACCGGCCGCTTCGCGCCCATGCCGGGCGGGTGATGTCGTTACGCATCTTTCCGAGAGCGGACGCTACGCCGTTCGGCTCTGCTGACCGAGATGTATGGAGAGCTGTCCTTCGGACGCCCGGTCGACACGACTGCAGCAAGCTGCGTTACCCGAGCCACCTGACCGATGAGGAGTGAGCGATCATCGGCTCGCTGATTACGCCGGCGAGTGCGGCGGCGACATGTCATGCGAGCGGCAACGGCCGTACCCGATGCACCGCCGCTGCCGGGTGGCTACGTCCAGCCAATCGGCAGCGGCTGCGCTGTCAGGTGCGCTGGCTCTCCACCATCGCGCCATAGACGAGGTTCTTGTAAAGCATCCGCGTGCGGTAGCGATTCGACGGGCCCTGCGCCATCAGGATTGCCACAAGCCCCTCGGCAGGATCGACGGTGAAGGAGGTGCCCCAGGCTCCCGCCCACATCGCATCGCCAGGGCTGCCGGGCGCGGTGCCCACGCCATCCTGCAGCCGCACCCCGAACCCGAGCCCGAACCCATAGCCAGGACCGGTCGTGGCAGCAGTCGAGCCCTCCATGTCGATCGTGTGGTTCGACAACATGAATCTGACAACCGGCGCGCTGAGGTAGGTTCGGCCCTCGTAAGTGCCGCCATTAGCAATCATCTGCGCAAAGCGGATGTAATCCGCGGCGGTGGAGACGAGACCAGCGCCTCCTTTGAAGTAGGCGGCGTCGCGATCGTCCTGCAGGATGCGGTAGCTGCGCCACATCGAATCCTTCTGCGGATCAGAATCGGGAGCCTCCGCCAGGCGTGCACGCTTGCTCTCCGGCACGAACCACTGCGTGTCAGGCATGCCGAGCGGCTCGAGCAGCCGCTGCTCCAGGAACCGATCCAGTCGCTGGCCGGAGACGCGCTCCACCACCAGCCCCAGCACGTCGGTGGCAATCGAGTAGAAGAAGGTGGTGCCGGGCTGGAAAGCCAGCGGGATCTCGCCGAGCCGGCGCAGCATCTCGTCACCGGTGACCGGACTGACCCGTGCCTCGATGTTGGCCTGATCGTAGAGCTCGCGAATACGCGGGGAGGGCGAGGCGGCATTGGCGTATATGAACCCCGCCGTATGACGCAGAAGATCGTGGACGGTCGGCGGACGGACAGGATCGACGAGCTCGGCCTGCCCGTCCCGCCGCACCTCGACCTTCAGGTTGCGCAGCTCCGGCAGGTAGGTGGCGATGGGGTCGTCGAGCTTCATCCTCCCCTCCTCGACCAACATCATCGCCAGCACGGAGGTGATCGGCTTGGTCATCGACGCCTGTAGGAAGATCGCGTCCTGGGGCATGGGACGCGTCCGCGCGGCGTCCAGATGACCATGCGCCTCAAAATGCACGATCTCGCCCCCGCGCGCGATGAGGGTAACGGCACCGGGGAAGGAGCCGCGCTCCGCCTCCGCATTCATGGCTGGACCGATGCGCGCGAGGCGCTCGCGGGAGAAGCCGCGGATCAGCCTCTCGTTACGCCTTGGCCCCGAATTGGAGCGGGGCTCGCCACTGGACTGGGCAGTGGCAGGAAGCGCCGTCGTCGCAAGACCGGCGATGGCGGCCGACAGGGCAGCACGGCGCTGGAAGGGCGAGATGTTCAAACGTTTTCTCCCGTTCACTGCACGCGAGTCCCGCGTGCGGGCAGCTGCCATGCTGCGCCCGCCCCGTGCGAGCCTGCAAGACTGCGTCGTGGCGCTCCGCGATTGGAACTGCGAAAGCTATGCCGGAAAACAACATGATCCCGGATGCGCTCTGAGCGATCGACAGGTGCTGAACCGAACGACCGCTTTGGATCGTGAATCGTCGGCGGAGAGCGGTACGGGTGTCTGCCTTTCGTGCTCTCCACATGGAAGAGGTCGTTCCGCTTCCGGCTAGACCACGTCATCAGGCGTGAGCCAGACGCCTCGCTTCTACGTCCGCTGACAGAGGTGGAGCGAACAGCCAGGCGATGCGCCTTGTACAACCCCTTTCTACCCCGAGCGGTCATCCGACAGGGTGGTTGGTAATACGGGGCCCACCGCATCAGGCTGCGATGGGTAGGCAGGCCTCGCAGATCGCCGCGACATGGCGGTGGTCCGTTCCGCAGCAGCCGCCGAGCACCCGCATACCGGGGAAGGCATGCCGGAGCGCGCTGTAGCGGCGGCCGAGATCGTCCCAGTCCCCGATATCGAGCGTCTCGGACTCGTCCAGCTCCGCATGGCTCTTCGTGGAGGCATTCGCGCGGATGCCATGGATCCGTTCCACCCAGGCCTCGCCGGCCGCCAGGGCCTGCTCGAAATGGGTGGGGTGGGCACAGTTGATCATATAGTAGGCGGGGCTGGCCCTGGTTTCGGCATCGACCGTTTCGATGGCCTCGCGCAGGGTTGTGCCGGTCACCAGCTTTCCATCGGTTTCCACCGTGAAGGAGATGGCGCAGGGCATGCCGTGCGCGGCGGCGGCGCGCGCGATGCCGGTGGCCTCGTCGGTGCCCGTCAGGGTGAAGGCGGTCACCATGTCGGCGTCGGCGTCGGCGAAGGCGGCGATCTGGGCGGTGTGGTAGCGCTCGGCCTCGTCGATCCCGGTGCGCCCGGCCTTGTAGCCGTCCCCGCGCGGGCCGATGGCGCCGCTGATCACGCAGGGGGTGGACGGTGTCTCCCAATCCTCGCGCATCTCCTTCAGGGACTGGATCGCGGCGATGTTGATCCGCCGCAGGCCCTCCGCGTCATAGCCGAGCCGCGCGCCCCAGTCGGGATTGGCGCGCCAGGTGGCGGAATCGAGCACAAAGCCGAGCCCCCGGTCCCGGGCGATCGCGAGGTAAGCCTCGTGGTAGCGCCGGAGCTGGCGTCGTCCCTCCTCCGTCTCCAGGAGGATGAAGGAGGCGAAATGGGGCAGGTCCAGCCCTTCGTGGAAGATGAGCGTGGTCTCCATGCCGCCATCGGTCAGGAAGGTCTTTCCCCCGAGCTGCGGGAGTGCGTGACGATACTTGGCCATGGGAATCTCCGGGCAGGTTCGGTCCGCCTGATGTCCCGAAGGGTGTGGCGGAGCTGGCGGAGTTATCGGCTGCGGGGGTCGATGCGGACTAGAACGCTTGCGGTATGGTCCAGCCGGGTTTCAAAAATCCCAAGCAGTCGTAAGGGCTTGAGCGGATTTGTGGAAGGCGGGATCGGCGGGGTGGTATGAAGGGCGGGCGCGAAACCGCACCACCGGTACAGTATCGGAGGCCCGCCATGAGCAAGGGCACCACGACCCGTGACAGGATCCTGTCGATCGCCGAGGCCGGGGTGCTGGCCAAGGGCTTCGGCGCCACCTCGATCGAGGAGGTGATCGCCGAGGCGGGGATCACCAAAAGCGGCTTCTTCTATCACTTCCGCGACAAGAACGAGTTGGCGCATGAGATGCTGCGCCGCTACGTCGCGGCCAATGACCGCATCTTCGACGATGTCTTCGCGCGCGGGCGTGCCCTGTCCGACGATCCGCTCCAGGCCTTCCTGATCGCGCTGAAGCTGCTGGCGGAGGTGATGGCCGATCTGCCGGGCGCCCATCCCGGCTGCCTCATCGCCAGCATCTGCTACCAGGAGCGGCTTTTCGACCGGGAGGTGCGGGCGCTGACGGCGCGCTCGGTGGAGGCATGGAACGGGCGCTTCCTCGGCAGTCTCCAGGAGATCGCGGCCACCTACCCGCCGCGCGAGCCGGTCAATCTCGCGGATCTGGCGGACATGCTGTCCTGCGTGGTGGATGGCGCGATCATCATGTCCAAGGTCCTGCACGACCCCAGGCGGCTGGAGCGGCAGATCCTGGCCTATCGGAGCTTCGTGAAGCTGCTTTTCTCGGGCGGGCAGGAGGCAAGGGCGCGACGGCGGCGTGGCGCCCTCCCGATGCAGGCCGCCTGACTTTCACCCGGGCCGGAGGCGCGCGGGCGGCGGGGCCTATTCCTCCCTGATCCTGGCCCGGCCCTGCTTGACGCTGGCACGCACCCCCTTGGCGGTGAGGCGCCTTTCTTTGCTTCCCTTGGTCGGCCTGGTCGGGCGGCGGGGCGGCGGGGGCGGGGTCGCAGCCTCGCGGATCAGCTCGAACAGGCGTTCCAGCGCATCCTCGCGGTTGCGGAGCTGGGTCCGGTGGCGCTGCGCGGTGATGACGATCTCGCCGCCCGAGGACAGGCGGCGCCCGGCCAGGCGGAGCAGCCGCTCCCGGACCGGTTCCGGCAGGCTGGGCGAGGTGGCGGCGGGAAAGCGGAGCTGGACGGCGCTTTCCACCTTCTGGACGTTCTGGCCCCCGGCGCCCGAGGCGCGGAGGAAGCTGAAGCTGACCTCGTCATCCCCCAGGGTGATCCGCGGGGTCACGGCATAGGGCATCCGGGGTGCCTCGGCGCGGGGTCGGGCCGTGCCGTGTCAGTAGAGGTTGGCGGCGCAGTTCGGCGCCGTGATCGTGTCGTAAGTCTCTGCGGGGTAGGTGCCCTTGGTGTGCTCCTGGATCAGCTCGCCGCCTGTGGGGGCGCCCTCGGGCTTGGCGCGGCCGGCCCAGAGTTCGGCGCGGAGCAGGGCGCGGGGGCACTGCATGAAGACCTCCATGACGGAGACCAGCATGACGGTCGCAGGTCTGGCCCGGCCCATCACCAGGCGCTCGCACAATGCGGGGTCGGTGGTGATCCGGGCGGTGCCGTGGACGCGGAGCGTCTCGCCCATGCCGGGGACGAGGAAGAGGAGGGCGATGCGGGGATCGTCCAGCACGTCCCGCAGGGCGTCCAGCCGGTTGTTGCCGCGGCGGTCGGGCAGGGCGAGGGTCTTCTCGTCGAGCAGGGTGACGAAGCCGGGGGCGTCGCCGCGCGGGGTGGCATGGGGGCCGCGGTTGCCGATGGTGGTCAGGACGCAGAAGGGGGAATTGGCGATGAAGGCGGCGCTGCGGCCCTCGATCCGGTCGGTGGCCTTGGCCAGCACGACGGGGGAGGGGGCGGGGTAGAGGGCCGCCAGCGCCTCATGCGTCATGATGTCGAAGGGGCGGGTGGCGGGGTTGGCATCCATGGCGCGGAGCCTACACCGGGTGCGCAGGGTCCGTCAGTCCGGATGTGGCGGCGCGGGTGGCGCGGGTCGGGCGCTGCCTTTATGATCGGGTTCCCCAGCCCCGCCGCGCGGGCCGCCCCGAGCCTTCCCGAAGGGCGGGGCCTGGCCCCGGCGGGCCGGCGCGTGGCCCCGGTTCCCTCACGGATCCCCTGGGGCTGGCGCGCCGCCGCCCGAGAAGGAACAGGACGCCGCCATGGCCGGCCATTCGCACGCCAAGAACATCGCCCACCGCAAGGCCACGCAGAGCGCCAAGCGCGCCCAGGCCTGGGGCAAGCTGATCCGCGAGGTGACGGTCTCGGCCAAGTCCGGCCTGCCGGACCCGGCGCACAACCCGCGCCTGCGGGCGGCGGTGAAGGCCGCCCTGGTGGCCAACATGCCGCGCGACACGGTGGAGCGCGCGATCAAGCGCGTGGCCCAGGGCACGGACACCGAGAATTACGACGAGGTGCGCTACGAGGGCTATGGGCCGAACGGCGTCGCCATCATCGTCGAGGCGCTGACGGACAACCGGAACCGCACGGCCTCCGACCTGCGCTCCATGTTCTCGAAGAATGGCGGGGCGCTGGGCGAGTCCAATTCGGTGGCCTTCCAATTCGAGCGCGAGGGGGTGGTGCGCTACCTGCCCTCCGCCGGGGATGCCGACACGGTGCTGGAGGCCGCGATCGAGGCCGGGGCGCAGGATGTCGAGAGCGACGAGGACGGGCATGCGATCCGCACCGCGATTGAGGACCTGTTCACGGTCCGCGATGCGCTGGAGGCGAAGCTCGGCCCGGCCGAGAGCGCGAAGCTGGAGTGGCGCCCCAACGCGACCGTGCCGCTGGACGAGGACGCCGCGCGCGGCGTGCTGAAGCTGGTCGATGCGCTGGACGAGCATGACGACGTGCAGTCGGTCTATGCCAATTTCGACGTGCCGGACGACGTGCTCGATCGGCTGACCGCTTGATCCCGCCCGATCGCGAAGCGGCGGAGCCGCGGAGCGTGAATCGGGTGGCCGGCCAGGTTTCCGTCCGCATCCTGGGGCTTGATCCCGGCCTTCAGCACACGGGCTGGGGGGTGGTGGAGAGCACGGGATCGCGGTTGCGGCACCTCGCCGATGGAGTGGTGAGCACCAAGGCCGACCTGCCGCTGGCGGAGAGGCTGTGCCAGATCCATCGCGCCATCGTCGCGATCGTGGAGACGCACCGGCCCGACGAGGCGGCGGTGGAGCACACCTATGTCAACAAGAACCCCGGCGCCGCGCTGAAGCTCGGCCAGGCGCGCGGCGTGGTGCTGCTGACGCCGGCGCTGCTGGGCGTGGTGATGGCCGAGTACCAGGCGATGGAGATCAAGCGCGCCGTGGTCGGCACGGGCCATGCGGACAAGGTGCAGGTGCAGGACATGGTGCGCCGGTTGCTGCCGGGGGCGGTGATCAAGCGGGCGGATGCGGCGGATGCGCTGGCCATTGCCATTTGCCACGCCAACCACCGCTCCACGCGCAACGCCTTCGCGCGAGGCTATGTGCCGGCATGATCGGGAAGCTGACGGGGCGGCTCGATTCCGTTCATGAGGGCGGCTGCATCCTGGATGTGAACGGGGTGGGGTATCTC
>DATCMG010000210.1:0-4820 GCA_036563555.1 Roseomonas sp.
CGCCCGTATAGAGCGGAAGCGTGGTCGCGGCCGCTTCGGGCGGCAAGGGTACGGCCCCAAAAATCCGCAGCACCTGGGCGATGGCGGAATTGTCCATCGGAAGCATGTCGCCCTGCCGAACATGAAGCCTCAGGCGGTGCGGGGAGTCGACGCGGTAGAGGCAAAGCCGATGCTCCCCGCTGCGGACGTAGAAGGAGGCGCTCTCACTGGTTTCCGCCACCAGCTTCTCAAGCGCTGGCATGACGTATGCCTCAACCCGGAAGGACTGCTGGTAGACCGAGCCGAGCCGGAACAACTCCGCGCCGAGACGGTAGGAACCGTCCGGGAGGCGGACGAGGTAGCCATGCTCCTCCAGGGAGATGGCTAGCCGCATGACGGTGGTCTTCACGAGCCCCGTCCTGTCGGTGAGCTCGGCCAGGGTTACGGCATCATCCCCCTTGCGGAACGCCGAGAGCAGGGTCAGGGCTCGGCCTGCCGAGGCGACGCCCTCCAGCGGAGACGTCGAACGGGTCTGGATGGTCATGGCACCCACGGTTACGGTCGGTCCCCGCGCACGGCAAGCCGACGTTTCAAGCTGTTTCCTTCAGACGGCGTGGGAGTAGAGCGGAAGTCCTCGCACCTCCAGGGCCACCTTGAGGATGCTTCCTGTTTCTGACTCCGTGATGAAGAGGCTGCGTCCATCCGTCCCTCCAAAGGCGAGATTGGTGGTCGACCAACCGGCACAGGAGGCAATGCGCGCCAGGGGCTCGGCCCGGGGCGAGAGGCGCCAGACGGTTCCGAACCCGGCATGGGCCACCAGCAGGCAGCCCTCGGCATCCAGCGCCAGCCCATCCGGCCCGCTCGGGCCACCATGGAGGTGGCAGAAGATGCTGGCCTTGGTGACGCTGCCGTCGGCGTGCAGCGGCAGGCGCCAAATCTGGTTGGCCCGCGTCACCGCCACAAGCAGGAAAGAAGCGTCCGGCGCCACCACGATGCCGTTGGGGCTTGGAACCGTGTCGATCAGGCAGTCCAGGCGTCCATCCGTGCCGAGGCGGTACACTCGCCCCGTCGGGTCCTGCAGCCCGGTCTGCCCCTGGTCGGTGAAGTAGAGCTCACCCCTGGGCCCGAAGACGAGGTCGTTGACGCCCTTGAAGCTCTCGGAGCGCGCCGTCTCGAGGAAGGGGGTGACGGCGCTGCTTTCCGGGTTCATCTGCATGATTCCGCGTTTGTAGTCCGTGATGAAGATCCGGCCGTCGCGGTGGATCTTCAACCCGTTCGGCCAGCCGTCATATTCGGCTGCCTGCTCCCACTCGCCCTCAGGGGAGATACGGAAGACGCGCCCGAAGGGGATGTCGGTGACATAGAGCCTTCCCTGCCGGTCGAAGGAGGGACCTTCGAGGAAGCTGTCCACCGGTCGCCCGGCGCGGTTGGCGTCGCTCCAGGCGGTCCGCCGTGCCTGCCGGAAGCGGTCCGGCAGGCGCGTGAAGACCTCGGTCTCGACGCGCGGTGGCGGGGCAAAGAAGCTCATCAACGGCGCCTCACTGCCGCTCGATGCCGCCCGAAGCCGCGATCTCGCGCCAGCGAGCCGCCTCCTCGGTCAGAAGTTGGCTGAAGGCCTCGGGGGTGATGCCTCCGGGCTCAGAGCCGAGCTCGGCAATGAAGGCCTTCATGTCCGGCGCGGCGAGGGCCCGGATCGCCTCCTGATGCAGCCGCTGCACGATCGCATTTGGCGTGCCCTTCGGCGCCGCGAGACCGGACCAGTTGATCACCCCGAAGCCCGGCAGCCCGGCCTCTCCGAAGGTCGGCACATCGGGGAGGGCGGCCACGCGGTGGTCGCCGCTGATGGCAAGAGGGCGGAGCTGCCCGCCGCGAATGTTCCCGAGGGCCGAGCCGGGCGAGATCATCACGAGGTCCACATTCCCTGAGAGGACGCCGATCACGGCCTCGCCCGCGCCGCGATAGGGCACGTGATAAAGCTTCACCCCCGCCGCACGCTCGAAGGCAAGGGTCGCGAAGTGCGGGGCGCTGCCCATGCCGCCCGTGCCGTAGGTCAGCTTCTCCGGCTCCCTCTTCGCGGCCGCGACGAGGGAGGCGAGATCGCGATAGGGCGACTTCTCTCCGACTGCGAGCAGGATGGGCGAGAAGGCCGTGACCGTAATCGGCCGGAACGCGGTTGCGTGGTCGAAGGGCAGGCGGCTGAAGAGGTAGGGCAGCATGGCGTAGGTGTTGTCCATCGCCAGCAGCGTGTAGCCATCCGGAGCAGCGCGCGCCGCCTCGGCTGCGCCGATCGTGCCTGTGGCACCCGACTTGTTCTCGACCACGATGCTCTGACCCAGCTGCTCGGCAAGCTTCTGGGAGATCCGGCGCGCCAGCGTATCCACCGCGCCGCCCGGAGCCCACGGCACGATCACCCGGACAGGGCGGCTCGGGTAGTCCGACTGCGACTGGGCGAGGCACGGCAGCGCGAGGCCGCCCAGGGCCGTGCCCAGCAGGATCCGGCGGGAAATGTGATGGCGGCGGCAAACGGACACTTGCGCTTCCTCTCTTGGCTCGGCTATTTTGAAACGTCGTTGCGTTTTCTTGAGTGGGTTCTGGCACCAAGGTCGCAGCCCTGTCAACAAAGCGGCGCGGAACAGCGCCTTTCTTCGGGAGGACGGCCTTGGCGACAGGCTTCCGCATTCTTCGGCGTACACGTCGGGTCGATCCCGCTCTGGTCGAGCGCTTCCGCTCTCTGCCGGTCGCGAATGTCAGCGACGTGATGTCCCGCATGACGGCCGGAGGTGCGCGCCTTCGCCCGATGCAGGCGCCCGGGGTGGTGCTCGCCGGCCCCGCACTGACCGTGAAGACGCGGCCCGGCGACAACCTGATGGTCCACAAGGCCATCGCGCTCGCGGAGCCCGGCGACGTCATCGTCGTCGATGCGGGCGGTGACCTGACGAATGCCATCATCGGCGAGCTGATGCTTGCGCAGATGGTCCGGCGCGGGCTGGGCGGCATCGTGATCAACGGCGCGATCCGCGACAGTGCCGCGATCCGCGCGCAGGACTTCCCGGTCTTCGCCGCCGGCGTCACCCATCGCGGCCCCTACAAGGACGGCCCGGGCGAGATCCATGTTCCGGTGGCTCTCGACGGCATGGTGATCACGCCGGGCGACCTCATCCTTGGCGACGACGACGGCCTGCTCTGCGTGCCGCTTGACGAAGCCGAGGCGATCCACGCCGCTGCCATCGCGAAGCATGCGGCGGAGGAAAAGCAGACCGCCAACATTGCAGCCGGAACACATGACGCCTCCTGGGTGGATGCCACGCTGCGGCGCATGGGCTGCGAAGGCATCGAGTAGTCGCCCCGCGAAGCAGAAGCGTCGTCGAAGAGCCAAAAGGGGGAATGCCAGGAATGCTTGCACGACGTCGGCTGTCGATGATGGTGTTCGCCGCGGCGCTGCCCGGCCAGGCTTGGTCCCAGGCACGCCCGTGGCCGACCTCCCGCGCAATCGAGGTGGTGGTGCCCTTCGCGCCAGGCGGCGGCATGGACGTCATGACCCGCGCCTTTCTTCCCTTTCTGCAGGCCGAGCTGCCCGGCTCGAATTTCGTCGTCGTGAACCGGGCGGGTGCCGGAGGACAGATCGGCAGCGAAGCGGTGGCGAATGCGGCGCCGGATGGATTCACCATCGGCGCCGCCGCCTTCCCCTTCCTCGTCAGCGCGCCGATCGAACGCGCCGTGCGCTGCAATCCGGTGGAGCTCACCTACCTCGCCAACCTCGTGGACGATCCCTGCGGGCTGTTCGTCACGCCGGATTCACCGCTCCGCACCCTCGGCGAGCTCGCGGCGGCCGCCAGGAGCAAGCCTGGAGACCTTCCCTACGGGACTGCGGGGATCGGCGGCGACGACCATCTGGCCATGCTGATGACGGAGCAGGCCGCGGGGATCCGCCTGAGCCACGTGCCGTTCAGTGGGACCGCCCAGATCCTGCCGCCGCTCCTGGCAGGGCAACTCGATGTGGGCGCTTTCAATCTCAGCGAGGCGCTTCCTCTGCTAAGGGAGGGGCGGCTCCGCTGCCTCGGTCTGGCCATGGCGGAGCGGTCGCCGCTAGTCCCGGAAGTGCCAACCTACCACGAGCAGGGTGTGAACGTGGTGGCCAGCGCGGGCCGCGGCTTCTTCGCGCCGCCCGGCCTGCCGCAGCCTATCCGTGACGCGCTGTTGAAGGCCTTCCAGGCTGCCATCGCCTCCCCGGGTTGGATCACCGCGGCCGAGCGTCAGTCCCTCCCGCTCCATCCGCTGCTGGGTGACGAGTTCCGTACCATGGTGCTGGGCGCCGAAGCCTCGCTGAAGATGCTCTGGGCGCAGCGTCCGTGGAAGGAATGATGCCGCTCCCCTCTTCTCACGAACACTCTCCTGTCTGACCTCGGAAGGCACACCCATGTCCGACGCCGCTTCTCGTCCCAACGTCCTTGTCTCTGCCGCCAAGCTGGCCCCGGAGGCCGTCGCCATGCTGGAGGAGGCCGGCTATGGCGTGCGCTGCACCAGCGGCTACCCCAGTGAGGAGGAGCTGCTGTCCGGCATTCAGGCCTACCGTCCGGTGGCAATCCTGCACCGGCAAGGTATTATCAACGGAACCGTCATGGATGCCGCAGCACCCGGGCTCCGTGTCGTGGCGCGCCACGGCGCCGGGATCGACGGCATCGATATCCCGGCTGCCCGCGCCCGTGGCCTGACCGTGACCCGCGCGGCCGGCGCCAACTCCCGCTCCGTCGCCGAGCACGCGATGGCGCTGATGCTGACCATGCTGAAGGACCTGCCCTCGGTGGTGAGCGGGATGCGCGAGGGCTTGTGGGAGAAGACCT